>NZ_JBFMIA010000078.1:0-567 GCF_040801915.1 Jeotgalibacillus marinus
CGCCCTGTCCTTCAAAAACCAACACAATATCGCCATTGGTCAATAACGTCACATTTGGATGATCCCCTTTTCCATAGTAGTTGTCCACGCTATACCAATCAATCGTTCCGTCTTCATAACGACCTAAGTTATAATGTAATTCATGATTTTCACCTTCATGAACTTCTAGTAGATCGCCATTTTCAAGTGTAGCGATGGTTGGCTTTTCTCCATCTCCGTATTCAACGGGTTTGGTCCAATACACCTTATCATTATCATATTCACCCAATTGATAAGATAGTTTTCCATCCTTGTCATTCACCGACACAACAAGGTCATTATCTAACACAGTGATGGCAGGACTTTCACCATTCGCATAATTTTCATCTGCCGACACATCATTCGTCCAATCCCAATCGACACGTTCCCCATCATATTTTCCCAATACATAGTTGATATCATCACTATCATGATCTTCATGAACGTTTAAAAATAGACCGTTTTGTAGTTGTACGACATCATTGTTTTTACCGTCAAACTGGTGATAGGTATTCGTTGTCCATTCAATACTTGAACCGCCTTCTGGTA
>NZ_JBFMIA010000079.1:0-563 GCF_040801915.1 Jeotgalibacillus marinus
TGCCTGTCACGCAGGAGATCGCCGGTTCGATCCCGGTCGGGACCGCCATTTTTTAAAAAAGTTAAATGATTTTGACGGTTATGAGAAGCAAGAAGATCGAAGAAGTAAATCGATGAACACCGGATCGCACTTGCGTGCGTGAGGATGTGAAGAGATTCACCGCTTATCATAAGCCGAATAACTTTGAAAATTATATTTTTGAGGGTTATGAGAAGCAAGAAGGTCAAGGAAGTGAATCGATGAACACTGGATCGTACTTAAGTACGTGAGGGTGTGAAGAGATGAAACTGACGAAGAGATTCGCCGCTTATCATAAACCGAATATCAAGGCTTTGTAGCTCAGTTGGTAGAGCAATGGACTGAAAATCCATGTGTCGGCGGTTCGATTCCGTCCAAAGCCACCATTCCTATGGCGGTTGTGGCGAAGTGGTTAACGCACCTGATTGTGGTTCAGGCATTCGTGGGTTCGATTCCCATCAGTCGCCCCATTTTTATAATTTAATCCTAAGCGGGTGTAGTTTAGTGGTAAAACCTCAGCCTTCCAAGCTGATGTCGTGAGTTCG
>NZ_JBFMIA010000080.1:0-553 GCF_040801915.1 Jeotgalibacillus marinus
TGTAATACTGCTTCCCACAATTAAAATAGATTCCGTGTTATCATCTACTGTTTTTTCTATAGCACTAACATCTAGACTTATAGAATCGGCTTTTTGATCAATGCTTGAAGCGTATTCTTCCAGGTCTTCCATTTCGTCAAGCATATCAGCTAGATCACTTTTAACCATCGTGAACTCACCGTCTACAAAGTTCAATCCTGCTTTTTTCGCAAGTTCTTCTTGGATTTCCTCTTCAGTCTCTCGAATTTCTTCATCTGTATATTTTTCAGCTGTTTCTTGAATAGCCTCTAGAGCTTCTTCTTTCATTTTGTCGATTCCGATCGTGTCACCAGCTAAAATATCAGCTTCTTTAGACAATTCACGTAGCTCTTCTGCGATTTCTTCACCAAACAGAATGTCATCACTGATGATTCTTGCTGTTGTGTCACTTTCTTCACTACTGAATGGTCCTTCTTTACCGTGAGTATTCACAGCTCTCACACGGAAATACCATTGCTGGTTGACATCTGCGTTGTAAGAACAAATACTTGTTTTTCCACGAAAAACTAAATTG
>NZ_JBFMIA010000081.1:0-548 GCF_040801915.1 Jeotgalibacillus marinus
GCCGTAGATGAGAGTAATAGTGAGGTATCTTATCTAATATTCAAAGAACCAAATACGTATTTCAAACCTCAAGAAATTGACTACGATGTAATGGCAGAGGCTACGTCATTAGAAAATATCATTTCTCTCAGATTCCCTTTAGGTGGGGAGGAAGAAAAAATCATCTATTCTGAAGGGTATGAAAAGATCAATAATGGTCAACCGACTAATATCTTTTTAAGTGAAACAATCGAAGAATTGGCTCCTGTGTTTGAAAAGGAACAGGGGGAAGAGTTAAAAATATCTGTTGGAAATACGTTTAGTAATCCTATGGAGGTAGCGATTGTTCAATTCCTAGATTTCGAACAAATACCGTTTGATGATGGGGAAATGGTGCATT
Source organism: Jeotgalibacillus marinus (assembly GCF_040801915.1). NCBI lineage: Bacteria > Bacillati > Bacillota > Bacilli > Caryophanales > Caryophanaceae > Jeotgalibacillus > Jeotgalibacillus marinus. Next base: position 380 of record NZ_JBFMIA010000081.1, read on the forward strand.
TCATCAATATGGATACAGAAGAACTTTATGTGAGTGATATCACACTTCCTAAAGTAGATGAAGATACAAATTATCAAGTTGCGGTAGTACACAGTCCTTTGTCTCCAACAAGAGAGGATTTTGATAGCCTGTTTTTATTTGGGTCTTATCGGCTTGTCATTACTCCTTA
>NZ_JBFMIA010000082.1:0-546 GCF_040801915.1 Jeotgalibacillus marinus
ACACCCTCCTTCGAGCATAAGTGTAGTGGTTTTTCCCCTTTCCTTCCTTTTCCTTGCCCCCCGCTTGCCCTCTCCTTCCTCCCTCTTTCTCTCCTTTCTCTCCCCTCTCCTCCCCTTCTCTCTTTTCTCCCCCCTTCCTCCTCTTTCCTTTTTCTTTCTCTTCCTCCCTCCTCCTCTCTTCCCCTTTTCTCTTCTCCCCTTTTTCCTTTTTCCTCCCTTCCTTCTTCTTTCCTCCTCTCCTTTCCCTCCCCCCTCCCCCCTTCTTTTTTCTTTTTTCCCTTTTTTCCCTTCCCTCCTTTCTCTTCTCTCCCCTCCTCCTCCTTTTTTTTCCTTTCCTTCCCTCCTTTTTCCCTCCCCTCTTCTTCCCCTTTTTTTTTTTCCTTTTTTCCTTCTTCTTCTTTCTCTCCTTCCCCCTTTCCTCTTTTTTTCTCTCCCTCCTTTTTTCCTTCTCTTCTCCCCCTCCTCCCCTTTTTTCCTTTTTTCCCTCCCTTCTTTCTTTTTCCTTTTTTCTCCCCCTCTTCCCCTTTTTCTCCCCCTCCCTCCCTT
>NZ_JBFMIA010000083.1:0-525 GCF_040801915.1 Jeotgalibacillus marinus
ATCAACAAAAGGCGGATTTACTTGGTTTCCGCTATATCGCCGCCCCCCGCTTCCCATGCTTCCTTTCCCCCCCCCCCTCCGTTCTCCTTTTCTCCTCTCTTCTTCTCCCTCTCCTTCCCTCCCTCCTCCTTTCTTCTTCTTCCCTTTTCTCCTTCCCCTCCCCCTTCCTTTCTTCTTTCCTTTCCTTCCCTTCTTCTCCCCCCTTTTCCCTCCTTCCTCCCCCTCTCTCTCCTCTCTCCCCCTTGTCCCCTCCCTTTCCCCCTTCCCCCCCTTCCTTTCCCCTCCCCTTCCTTCCCTTCTTTCTTCCTTCCTTTTTTTTTCCCCTTTCCCCCTCTCTTCTTTCCCTCCCCTCTCTTCTTCCCTCTCTCCCTTTCTCCTCTTTTCTTTCTCTCTTTTCTTCCTTTCTTCCTTTCTTTTCCCCCCTCCTCTCCCCCTCCTTCCTTCCCCTCCCCCCCCCCTTTTTCCCCCCTTCCCCCCCCTCCTCCTTCCCCTTTCTTCCTTCCCCCCCCTTCCTCTTCTCCTTTT
>NZ_JBFMIA010000084.1:0-517 GCF_040801915.1 Jeotgalibacillus marinus
CAGTCCCCGCCCCCTCCTTTTCCCCCTCCCCCCCCCCCCCCTCCCCCCCCCCCCTCCTTCCTCCTTTCCTCTTTTCTTCTCTCTCCCCCCCCTCTTTTCTTCCTCTCCCTCCTTTTTCTCCCCTTCCTTTCCCTTCTCTCTCCTCTTTCTCCCCCCCTTTCCTTTCTTCCCTTTCTCCTTTTTTGTTGCCTCCCCCTCTTCTCTTTCCCTTTCCTCTTCTTTTTTCTTTTCCCCTCCCTTCTCCCCCCCCCCCTCTTTCTCTTCTCTTTTCTCCCCCTCTTCCTTTTTCTTTTTCCCTCCCCCCCCCCCCCCTTCCTTTCCCCTTTTTTCCCCCCTCTCTTCTCCCCTTCCTCTTTCTTCCCCTTCCCTTTTTTTTCTTTCCCCCCTCCTCCTTTCTTTTCCTCCTCCCCTTCCCTCTTCTTTCTTTCCTTTCTTTCCTTTCCTCCCCTTCTTCCCTCTTCCTCCCTTCTTTTTTTTTTCCTCCCTCTTTCCTCTTTTTCTCTCTTCTCCTTTTTTC
>NZ_JBFMIA010000085.1:0-511 GCF_040801915.1 Jeotgalibacillus marinus
TGGATTCTTATCTACAGTGATCACACGAGGTTCACAAACATGAGAAGCAGCCAAGGCTTTCTTGAAAAAGCGCTTGGCTGCTTGTTTGCCTCGATTCGCTGAGATAAAAATCAATCGTATTCCCTTCTGAATCCACTGCGCGATATAAATACATCCAAGCTCCTTTTACTTTCACATACGTTTCATCGACTCTCCAGGAATCATTGGTTGTTTTCAGATGACGGCGTACTCTTTCATCTAATTCAGGTCCATATTGATGCACCCATCGCATAATGGTGGTATGAGCAATCGATAAACCTCGTTCCTCCATCATTTCCACTAAATCACGAAAGCTTAGGTTTTACCGTAGGTAGGTACCATCTTACCGTTAATAAAATGATTTCAGGCTGATAGTGCTTCCATTTAAATTGATTTTCCATACTGATCACGCATCCTTTTTAGAATAATAGTATCAGTATGTCCAAGGTTTAGAGATTACTTGCATGGATCTTGATGTTTTTGCACCAGAACC
>NZ_JBFMIA010000086.1:0-496 GCF_040801915.1 Jeotgalibacillus marinus
AGTGGTGCCGGAAAACCTCGGGGTTCCTCTCCAGGGAGACCGGGATGCCGGGGAACTTTGTGGGGCGCACCAAGGGTGCCAAGGAACGTTTCGACCTCCAATTCCTAACGTGGGACTTCTCCTGAGACGCTGTAGCGGGAAAGGGCTTCATCTTGCGATGACGGGGGAGCCACGTGGTTTTCCTCGAGTTACGGCGGGATTCTTGAGTTACGACGGGGAATTCAGGCTGCCTCTTGTGTTGGCCCAGGCAAGTCCAATCTTCCATTCGAGTTGCGAAGGAAAGCTGGGGATTGCTCTCGAGTGACTGCAGGGCCAATAGACCTCATCTAGGCTTGTGTCCAGAAGCCAATGTTCCTCTCCAGGGGCGACAGGGATCTCGGGGTTGCATTCCAGACGCACCCGGGGAGACAGGCATTCATCTCGAGTGGAAGCAAAGAACCCCGCTCTGCTCTCGAATCGCGACGGGTGTCTCTTGGAGCTCGCTGGGTGGACTCAA
>NZ_JBFMIA010000087.1:0-489 GCF_040801915.1 Jeotgalibacillus marinus
ATGCCATATAGTGCTAAAGCTCAACGATTAGAGGCTTATTCCATGTTGACTATTTATTTAGTATGGATTGATAAACACCCTCTTCGTTGAGGGTGTTTTTTGTTTTATTCAGGGAGGTGATGAGAAGTGGACAATTCGCCCACCCCCTCATACTTTGATGACGTTTACTCATACTAACCACAAAAAGAGACGAAGGCTTTAAAACTAAAGCGAAAGACTTTCCGAATATGAAGATAAATGGTGATGCAGAAAGAGATCGCGCTAAGGATGAGTATGCTTCCAAACGAACAGATGGAACAAGTCAATACACATCCTCAAAAACGCAAGCAATGAACGACCAATTAAACCCTTCTATAAAAGAAGTGGGCTAAAGAGAGAGAGGTTCCCTTGAAATGAATAAAACATTAGTAAAAGCATACAAAAAAGACTCAGCTGGAAAACTAATGAAAACAGAGTTTATTACCGTTCAAAAATATTTCACAGTAGACG
>NZ_JBFMIA010000008.1:0-126514 GCF_040801915.1 Jeotgalibacillus marinus
AAAGAGACGTACTTCACATGCGAACATTGCGGTGCACAGACTACATGCTTTGTTAATGACAATATGCAAAAGGATATTCGTAGTTTAGTTGATAGAGACAAGAGACGAGACTTGCAGGCAGAGGTCAATGAACGAAAGGCTCATTTAAAGGTTGGGTTGAAAAAGCGTGGTTAAAATTATCAAAACATCACAACTTTTTTATAAACGGTACGACTTTCTTCTAAGCAATTAAACTTTGTTTTAATCCCACAGTTGGAAAAAGGGTAACCGTTTTAGAAGGGGAATTTTAAGAAACCGTTTGCTGTAGAAAGGTTTATGAAAACTTTTGATCAAACATTTTTATAAAAATTTTATAGTAATTCACAAGGAAAGCATCCATTTTGATCAATTTTTTTTCAAAATGGATGCTTTTCATTCGTAAAATAAGGGTTTTTAGAACGTTTTATATCAAACTTTATTCCAAACCAACACGAACTTTATTTTAAAGCTACAACTATTTCCAAGCGACTTCTTGTCGCACAAAAAATAGACCACCCTTGAGAACTAGCGTGAGTCGGTGAGTCTATCCTATGTGAATCGAGCCACCCCCTCATAGAGAGGTCAGTCTATAGAAAGGCTATAAGTACTGTCATTATATTTAGGTTACTTATTTACCACATATTTTATTATTAACACAATTCTCTGTCCAATGCTATGGTATACTCCATGCACTCATTTGAAGTGAGTGTATTATTTCAGGAAAAGGTAGGTAAAGCTCGCTGCAACCAGCTTTCGGTATAATTATAATCCATTGGTGAACCATCTGATGAACTTCTTGCAAAGCCATTCACTAATTTCCAATTCCAAACCATTTGCGTTACTTGACCACTCCATACTGCAGCTTTGACACTATCCTGAGCCCAATCAGGAACTAGCTCACTAAACTGAAAAATAGGTATGGTTCCTATATGCCATGAATACCTTGGGTTTGTTAGAGAACCCTCAATATAATCAATATATTCTCCCCTTTACTGTTTCACTAGGCGTTATCTGAGAGAGTCATTAGCATAAGCATTTTTCGGCAAAGTTTCTTCTAATTTTGGAAGGTCAATACCAATGCCTCCTAAGGCTTTGGCGTCCCCTCCGAATATTTGTCTTTTGCAATAGTGTGTGGTGTGTGTAGGCATCAGACTTAATAGAGCTAATGTTGAAATCAGTAAGGGTGTTTGTTCTAAATCGACTAGCAGTGGTATTACTTCCTTTTTTAAGTAAAGAAGAAAAAGTCTTAGCCATCGATATGGATGGACAGGGAAACTTAATAAGTTTGTTAACAGGTGAATATGACCTATGCAATGCGTTTGAGCAAAGAACCATTCTAGAAGCCATTATAGAAAAATATGCAAGATCATATATCATCAAAATCAAAGACAACTTAGACTTAATTCCATCAAACGACTTTCTTGCTACTTTGCCAAGACATATGTATGAAAAGGGACTAAAGCTGGACGCATTACAGAAATCATTATAGCCAGTGATGGACGATTATGATTGGATCATCATTGATACACCATCATCACTTTCAGAACAAACGATCATGCTTCTTAGTACATATTCAGCAGCAGGGAGTTAGGTAGTGATCATATTTGATGGTGCGATATTTTCCTATTATGCAATATCAAAGTTTTTAGAGATTATTGAAGAAACAAGAGATCGATATAACCCTACATTAAATATAGCTGGAATCTTGTTCTCTCTAATTGATTCAAGAGCGAAAGAAATTGAAATAATGGAAGAAGCAATCTATGAAGATCATCCTAACTTGAAGTTCAATACAGTTATAAAGAGAAAAGCTTCCACAAGACGCTTATCTATCACTGGGTTTGAAGGGGATTCGGAGTTAAAAATGCACGTTATGGCATGAGCATACAGTAGGAAGTACATTGATCAGCTCATTGGGTATGGAACAATCAGTAGGGCTTAGTGGAGGTTGCTTGAATATAAGCGACAGATTATCTGAGTCATTAAGTCAATCTTTTAATAGATCACTAACAATTACTGATACGTATAGCGAAAGTAGAAAGTTATAGCTTTGATGGTAATGGGCCCCCCTTTGTCGCAGGCGTTTATCAATTAGAAGCAACGTTTGAACCACATTTTGGAGACCGTATGTTAGATTGTGTAAGACCTCCCCATTAATTTTTGTTACTTTGCACATTCACTTGGTCTGCATGAGCAGTCATATTTCCAAAATCTTTAATAACTTTAGATATATCACCAATTAACACCCAAAAATAATTTTATATTTCTTATTCGTATCGTAAGTTGTTTTAGTTGGAATAAAGTTTGATTTAAAACGGTTCTGAATAAGATGGTACCTACTGTACAACTTAAGTTTTCGTGACCTGGTAGAAATAATGGAGGAACGAGATTTATCGATTGCTCATACCACCATTATGGAGGTCATTGAAAAAGTCCTTGCAACGTTAAAAGGGATCACTCGCTCGAATTTTCGAGCGGAGGATCCCTTTATTCATTGTATAATAAGGATATCAATTTGAAGTGGGTGATTTGTGATGGTGCCAAACCAACAATTTTTAAACTTGAATCCTTATTCATCGATTTATGATGTCGTTGTGCCAAAAGATAATATGCTTCGGAAGATCAACGATCTTTGCTGATTATTTTAAACTTACGAATGAAGACAAGATATTATTTGCTTGACTTTAAAAGAAGTCGAAGGTTAATTATATCAATTAAATTAAGGGTTGAAGGAGAGTGACCTTTATTTGGGACTTATATTAATTCTAGCTGAAAAACCTTCCCAAGCGAAAAGCTATGCGGAGGCGTTTTCGAAAGCAAAAAAACGAGATGGCTATTTTGAAATAGAAGACTCATTGTTTAATGGTAAAGCCGTTGTTACATGGGGCTTTGGTCATTTAGTGAGTTTAGAAGAGCCGGCTGCGTACAAACCTGAATGGAAAAAGTGGAAACTAGCCTCGCTTCCTATGATTCCTGATTCTTTTCGATTTACCGTTCCATATGATAAACGCAAGCAATTTGGGATCGTTAAACGGTTGCTTCAAAGTGCTAGTCAAATCGTTGTTGCAACAGATAGTGATCGCGAAGTTATCGACAGTTGTGAATATGTGTAAAAAGTGGTTATATATTTGTATTTAATATAGAGTTTTTATGCTGAAGAAGTAGATGCAGATATTTTTATCGTAAAACGAGGATTCTTTACGGAAGCACACAATAAAGTGATTGAAGAATTTGCAAATAGGTGGTTTGTTGTGGTTTTAAAACAAAGTTTGATAATTTATAAAAAAGTCTGATCATTTATAATAAAGTTCGATCAAAAACCCTGTGTTGAAATGCAGGATTTTTTCTTGTTCAGCAATCGAACCGGGTTCTGGAGTAAGCAAAATGAAACTAACGCTGCAGATTAGTGGAAAAATAGATTATTTTTCATTATGTGAAATGGTACAATTTATGTGAGAGGTGAGGTGTGAATGAGTCTTGTTTTTTTTGCTTTCATTCACATATCAATTGGATTAGGACTGTAAGAGGTTTTTTTATTCTTCAGAAAAAAGGATTGATAATAATGAAAGTTACAAAAAGTAAGTTTTCCTCAGAAGTAAAAAGGTATACAGAAATACTAGAAAGATATTTGACTGAGTACACAGGATATCAAATTAAATTAGAGAACCAAGTAAATGAAAAAGACGGAACTGTTGATGTGGATGTTGATGTTTACTCACCAATTAAATATCCTTACATGGAGAAGTTTATACTTAATGTACTTGAGCAGACAGTAACTTTTCTTGACAAAAGTATTAGTTTAAATGGAGAACTAGATTGGGAGCTATTTGAAAAAGTAAAAAGTAAGTTAACCTCATCATTCATTTTTGGACAAACAGAAGATGGTGAGAAAGAGTATAAAAGAATTCAATTTTTAAAAGATATGGTTAATATAGGTCATAGAACATATGAGGGATTTAATACTCGTATTGGAGTAATTTATGCACCAGTACAAAATATTAATGATATAGCGGATAAATATGATTTTAAAGTTATAGAATTTGATAATGAAATGCCTATTCTAGAGCTATTTGAAGGGGAAAAACCACTATTACGACTAGTTGAAGGTAATGTTTTGAATTTAATAGTAAATAGTAGTTTTAAAGTTTATGGTTTTGCAATAACCACTAAAGATAACTCAAGCTTATCTGAGACTATAATACAAGATTTTGAAAATGCAAGACTACTTAGAAGTATTCAAGCTACTAAGGAGGATATGGCTAGTACCTATGATTATTTAATTGAGAACGAGGTCTATAAAGAAGTAGACGAAGAGTTACAAGTAGGCTTAAAATACATGCTGGCTTTGATGAAAGAAACTGTTGAAGGTGCTTCTACTGAATTTGAAGGAACATCGCCGAATATTGTTTATTTTAAATTAAGTAAAGCAGAATTAAATGTATACAATGCTGAAGATTTTATTGTTTCTTTTAGCAAAGGAGAGTGGAAACTTAAAAATTATCACATTTTACAGTTTGTATTGATGCGTTATATGTTACATGGATCAAAATTGTATTTATTGGTAGAGGAGTCATTGGATAAAAGTAAATTACTTCATAATATTGTTAGCGGGACCAATATATTAATAAATACCTTGAAAAAATTATCATCAACAAATACAAGTTCCATTTTAATGATTTTACCTATTAAACCAGAGGAAATTGCATATAGCACTGCAATAACTATAGAAGAGGCGATGGAAAGTTTATCAAAGGCACCTTTGAAAAAACGTAATACTGAATATTTATATTTAAAAATAGTACAAGGAAATGGAGTGCATCTTAGCGTAACAGATGTAGGAGCATCATTTTTAAGTAATCTATGCTCAATAGATGGTGCACTCGTTTTAGATGATATGCTCAATATTTTAAGTTATGGAGAGATAATTGACACACCTTCTAATCCTTCAGAAGTATTCGGTACAGGAACAAATGCATGCAAAATTGCATCCGAAAATGGTAGTTTAGCAATCAAAGTTTCTGAAGATGGGGATATAAAGGTATATTTAAATGGCGAAATGATACTTACTATTTAAAGGGGAGAATAGATGTCCAAACGCAAACGTTCACTATCTACCGGTAAAAGCTCAAAGACGGTCGTGGACAAGGTTTAGGGGGGATTATAAGCTGTGAGATTCAACATGTACCTTCATTAGGTCGTGTTACACGTTTGAAGGGCATTAAAATTCCTCGCCAATTTGAATTCTTATCAGGTTTGGAACGAAACTACTATGGATTTGAAATAAAGTCGCACCGTTATAAAAAAGTTGCGATGTGTTTTAAAAAAAGTTTAACCGTTTTAGAAGGGGAATTTTGAAGAAAACGTTGCTGTAGAGTAAACGTCAAGCAACCCCAAAATAGACAACAAAAGTTGTTTATTTCGAGGTTACTTTTTGTTTGCTTCACTTTTTTTGGTACGCTGCATATTGACGGTAAATCTGTTGACCAAGGTAAGACTTTATCGATCTCCTCTTTATTCGTTGTATCCACATTGGGTAGCATTTCAAACAAATAGCGAAGATAGTGATAGGACTCAAACCGTTCTCTTTTGCGGTTTCAACCACACTATACATGATGGCACTCCCCTGAGCACCTCGCGGTGTATTTGAGAACATCCAATTTTTTCTCCCAATTACAAACGGTTTAATGGAACGTTCACTTTGGTTGTTATCGATTTCTAAATGACCGTCTAATAAGAACGCTTCAAGATGATTCCATTGATTCAAACAATACGTGATGGCTTTTCCTAGCGCGCTTTTGGGTAGAACGCGATCTTTCTGTTCATAAAGCCATGCTGAAAAAAGGTCCAGAATGGGCCTGCTTTTTTCCAGTCGTTCTTCATATCGTTCTTCATATCGTTCGGTCGGGCTGACATGTTTGAGCTTCCTCTCAATGGAATAGAGTTGATTACAGAAGCGTAACCCTTCGCTCGCTTTCACCTTTTTCCATTTCTTTGAATCAGGCAAAGCCTTTTGACATTGAATTCTATGGAGAAAATGCGATTATGATCTATGATATTGACTCAACCTATATTGACCGATTATTAGAAACGTACTCAGCCAATAATCAGAATATCCGTGACGAGATCGAAACAGCACTTCAAAAGCTGAAAAAATCCGAAATTGTTAAAGACGTATACCAGACGTATACCGTGCGATTTTAAACGCTTTTGATACCAAAGAAATAGATTCAGTGGAAGATATTCTTGTAGTGAAACGACGCTTCTTCACGGAATCCTATAATAAAGCGATTGAAGAATTTGAGAATACTTGGTTTGTGGATGAAGGGGGGCTGCATTCATCTGCTATTCAAAGAGCCTATTCCGAATATCAGGAGAATTATCGACAGCAAGCAATTTGATAAGTATAAAGCCGTACATTCGGAAGCAAAACCGTTGAAATATGGACCGGAGATGAAGCGTCAGTGGAGAAAGACATTAGATGAAGTCATTATACTTTTGGATGACGAGTTGAGATAAATTAATTTTGAAATTAATATTCCTTAAAACTTCGGATGACTGGCTAAATTCATCTGAAGTATTTAATCAAAGAAAGAATGAGCTAGAATTGTTCATTCTTTCTTTTTATATCTTTATAGATTAGTGAAACTAACAGTGGGATTATTAACAGGATTCACCTTTATACCATATAATATAGAGGACAGAGGAGGTTAATTAAACATGGGAAACGTAGTAATTTTAGCAGAAAAACCTTCACAGGCCAAGGCTTATGCAGATGCTTTTTCTGTCAAAAAACATCACAAAACACACATTGAACTGAATCGATGCAAGACGTTTCCTACTGGTGCAATCATTACGTGGGGAATTGGACATTTAGTAGAGTTGAAAGAGCCAAAGGAATACCGGAAAGAATGGTCATCCTGGAATTTGTCGTCTTTACCGATTTTGCCAAAAAGCTATGAGTATAAAGTGTCTTACGGCAAGAGAGAGCAGTTCAACTTTATTAAACAACTTTTCAATGATTCTACCATTAGAACCATAGTGAACGGATGTGATTCGGACCGCGAAGGATCCAATATTTTTTACTCAATTTACTACATGTCTGGAACAAAGAATAAGGAAATAAAACGATTATGGATCAATTCATTAGAGGTTGATGAAATAAGAAAAGGATTTAATAACCTTCAAGATAACAAAAAGGACTTATTGCTTTATTACGAAGCAAAAACACGACAAATAAGTGACTGGCTTGTTGGGATGAACGGAAGCCGATTATTTACTCTTCTCTTACAACAAAAGGGGTTTAATGAAAGTCTTTCGATTGGACGAGTACAATCTCCCACGGTGTATCTTATTTACCAACATCAAAAAGAAATAGAACGATTTGTTACTAAACCTTTCTATGAAATTGAAGGAAGCTTTACTGCTAAGAATGGCACGTATAAAGGAAAGGCAAAAATTAAGAGTGAAAAAATAGAAGAAGTTCAATCCCTAATGAATCAGCATAATATATTAGAGCAAAATGAAGGCTTCATAAAATCAATTAGGAAAAGAGAAAAGCATGTTAAACCGCCCAAATTGTATGCACTTTCTACCCTACAGGGTGTTGCAAATAAAAAATGGAAATATAGCCCTGCTAATGTACTAAAGACTGTACAAGGCCTATATGAAAAGAAGTTGGTTACTTATCCACGAACCGATACGCAAGTTATTACGACTAATGAATTTGCCTATCTTAGCGAAAATGTGGAACGTTATCAAGATATTGCAGGTGTTTCATTCCCAATAAATTCAAAAAGAGCTAATAAGCGATATGTAGATAACTCTAAGGTTCAGGAGCACTATGCAATTATACCAACAAAGACGATTCCGACTGTTAAAAAGATACAAGGTTTGTCTAACCAAGAACGAAATTTATATTTTGAAATTTTAAAAACAACTCTAGCTATGTTTCATGCGAATTATATTTACGAGGAAACAAAGGTCATTACTGATGTAAATAAACTTGATTTTGAATCTACTGGAAAAACAGAAATTAGCAAAGGATGGAAAGAACTATTTTCATACGCACAGAAGGAGACAGTTAAGAGAAAAAAGGAAGATATTCAAGTTATACCTATTGTTGATGAGAATGAAAAAGTATCAGGATCTATACAAATGACTAAAGGTATGACAAAACCTCCTAAGCCTTACACTGAGGGTCAATTAATTAACATGATGAAAACATGTGGTAAAGATATAGAGGATGAAGAAGAAATGGAAATCTTAAAAGAAGTTGAAGGTTTAGGTACTGAAGCAACCCGAAGTGGTATTATTGAAACAATAAAAAGGCATGGCTATATCAATATTAATAAAAATATTGTTAGTGTAACGAAAAAAGGCGAAATCCTCTGTCAATCCATACAAGGCAATCTTCTTTCCAGTCCCTCGATGACTGCAAAATGGGAAGCATACTTAAAAAAAATAGGAAATGGAGAAGGAACATCTAATCACTTTATTTCTAGCATTGCAAGATTCATAGAAAAAATAATCCAAGATGCTCCACAACAATTGAAATTTAAAGAATTAGAGCAAAGTATAGCAATAACACAAAAGAATAATACAATCGCAGCTTGTCCTACTTGTAATAAAGGAAAAATTATTCAAAGAAAGACGTATTATCGTTGTTCAGAACATGGAAACGGCTGTAAGCAAACATTTCCAGGACAATTATTGGGCAAGAATCTAACAGAAAAAAATATTAAAGATTTATGTACTAAAGGGAAGACTAGTATGATTAAAGGAATGAAATCTAAATCAGGAAAACGATTTAATGCTTTTCTGAAATTGGAAGATAAAAAAATCACCTTTGAATTTGCTAATAGTAATAAGAAGTAATCTGTGTTAACTATAAGCGTCTTGCTATGAAAAAAATATATTATGGATGACATTGCTACTGTTTATGTGAATGGAGAGTGGGTGCATTAATGAAAAAAATTGTAGAATCTAAAAACCCTTCATTAACGACTTATTTAGTGACCTTAAATAGTGAAAATAGTAGGTTAGTTAGCCTGCAAATAATAACAAAAATCCGTAATTCAAATAAGTATTTGCTGTTAATAAATACTAACGGAGAAACTAACCAAGACGTATTTTATTTTATAAATTACATTTGCCAATATGATACATTTAATTCTAGATTACAATCGATTCAAGCACTGAAATTATTGTATTCATTTTCAGAAATAGTAGTTAAGAATATATCACAATTTACTCATAAGGATTTTGCTGATCTTTCCAGATTCATTTTAGGACAAAGCGTTAATGGTTCGCAGGAGACATGGAAATTGGAAATAAGTAGGTCAATTAATACACATAATGTTTATATGGCTACAATAAGAAAATATTACAGACATTTAGATCTCACAGACAAGAGTATATTTGATTCTACAGTAGTGGGTATTGGTAAGAGTACTATTGGTCTTCTAGGTCACACCAAAAAAAGAAAAGAAGTTAAGTATAACTCCAGCATTTCCAAAATTGAAAATAAGAAAGTACCAAAGTTCATAACACTTGAAGAATATAAGGGAATAAAACTGAATTTAGAGTCTGATCCAACTTTATTGAACCTAAGGAATGAAGTAATAATCGATCTTATGTATCTAAAAGGACTTCGTTTAGGTGAGGTTCTTGGTCTAACTTTAGAAGACATAAAGAAACATGCTGATAATGAAAACGCTGGTGTGATTTTCATTCGGAACAGATTGAGCGATAAAAGCTATCAGTATGCAAAAAACTGTATTCATCCACAAAGTAGAAATGACTACGAGACTGCAATTTATAAGGAACGTGGGGTACAACAGATTGTAATACCCGAAGGGCTAAAGAATAAAATTGATAATTACATTTTAAAAAGTCGAGATTTATTTTCTGTGTCTGATAGGGTATTAAGCAATATGTTGCAAAAGTCGCAAGCAGATTCTCTCGATTCAGCGGAAAAGAATTATTATTTATTTTTAAGCAAAAACGGGTCACCATTAACATCCTCAGGATGGAACTATTGGTTAAGAGGCTTTTTTAATGAATTAAAGATATATACAGATAAAACATCTAAAAAAACAAATCTTAGCCATAGATTTAGACATGGTTACGCTATGTACCTTATAAACGAATTAAACTTAACGCTGGAAGAGGTATGTCGCTATATGAGGCATAGGTCAATTACTTCAACCTATGTCTATTATAACCCGACTGAAGAAGAAATAATGGATGCCACTCTTATGATGGAAAAACAGATGAATCAAACCTTAAAAGGGGCGGGGAACATTGAGGAAAATTGATGTTTTTTTTGATGAAATTCAAGTTCTAATAAAACAAACAAAGTGTGAGATTCTTCGGGAAGAACTTGCCTTATTTTTTCAAAAGCATAAACATGGTTTTTCTAGGGATATAGGTGGAAGTCATATAGCATTTTACTTTTTAACTATTAATTTAAAGAATGTCAGCATTCAAGAAATTAATTGGGAAACCTGTGTTAAATTACATAATTTAGTAATGTATGAAGAATTAATAAAAAACAAAAGCGTACTTCCAAGTTCGTTGAAAAGAGTAATAACACAGTTTCACAAGGTTTACAAAGCAAAAGGGTTGTCAAATGGATTATTTTCATATCAAGTGTTTTTAAACGATTTTTATCGAGAACTTTACAAGCATTTAAAGCATAAGTCTAGGAATATACAAAATATTGAACTTTATGAAATGAACCTAGTGTCCCATTATTATCAACAAGTTAAAGAAAGGTTTATTGATTATAAAGATGAAGATCTCTTTTCGGCATTAATAAATTATCCGTTGGATTGTGATTATACAAAGTTAATTACAATAACTGTTAAAAAGGGAAGTAGAAATTATTGGTTAAACACTAATTCTGCATTTATAAGAACATGGGTTGAAAATTACCTTTTTAATTATGCGATAAAATACCTCGATCCAGTATTGTTTAGGTTAGTAGGATATTTCTTTACAGATAGCGTGAACAAATACATATGTCAGGTAAATAGTTCTCGAACAGTTGATAATGCCTTTTTAATTCATCAGATTGAGTATTTCAAAAAAATACCAGGAGAAATAATTCAAAGAATTAGTCCAAATAAACCAAATGCGTTATTTAATCAACTGGTAATTTTGTATAGGTCGTTATTGGACACTATAAATATTGAACAAGAGGAAATTGGCTTATCAAGAGAATATATAAGTTTGTTAAAGTATGAGGAAGCCACCACTGCCATCAAAGGAGATTACAGGCCAATTTATTTTAACCCATATGAATCAGTACCAAAGTTTAAAAAAATTGTCTTTTTAGCCAATGAGTACACTAGAAACGGCGCAAATTCACGGAATTTCGATCTTACTTTTTTAGACCTAAGCAATTTTCCAGAGCAGATTAGAAATGATATTCTTGAATTTATTTGGTATGGAGCAGGCACGTTTTATCAAAAGAAAAAGCAAAATTATATAATTAAAGATTTTTATAACTATATAGAGAAAAATTATGGTAAGGCTGGACAGAGATTTGAAGTAAAGAACGGAATAAATCATAAGACTCTTTTTAAATATCGTCAAAAATTGGAGTTCAAATACACCAATACAGCGACTTTGAAAGGCGCATTAAAAACTATTAGAAGCATCCTGAAATATCATGGGGGCAAATATGGTGTTTCCAGCAGCATGCTAAAAGTGTTGAACTTAAATAAACTAGAGAAAATAAATGGTGGAACCCCAATTACAGATAATGATTTAAAAGTGATATACAATGAATTTAAAAAGGGAAGTGACAAAAACAAACTTAGCCTATTAGTTTTCGAAATATTTATTCTTACTAATTTGAGGATCGGTGAGATACTTAATTTAGAAAGAAATTGTATAGAATATAAAGATCCTGCGGGTAAGGCTAATATCAGATATTTATCTAAAACCAGTAATCGTGAATATATAAATCAATTAGTATCTGAAAAAGTCACTTACTTATTAGAGGAGGCAATCCGGCATACAGATTTAACTGCAACCTGTAATTCTAGTCTATCAAAATATATATTTATAGAACCAACGCAGAGAAAAATAAACCACAAATTAAAAATTGTAAACTTTGCATATGTTTTCAAAAATGTTTTAGCAAAAATAGAGGATAAACTAGAAAATAAACGTTACACTGCGAACAATTTAAGGCATACTTACATTAACAATGTATATGAGCAAGGAACGAAGCTAGATTATTCGTTACCAAAACTAGCAGCAATAACGAATAATGGATATAAAACAGCAAAAATGTATTATAGGAAATATAACGAGATCGAGTTGTATGTAGAAGCCTTATCGGGTGTGACACTTACCAACGTTGATATAAATGGTGAGATTAGGAATGAAAGCAAAACCGAATCCAAAAATAATGTGAAAAATAATCTGGGGCAATGCAAAGAAAGTTCATGTGTATTCGAAGCAATGGAATGCTTGATATGTCCGCATTTCGTGACATTTACAAATCGGATACCAAAATTTGAAAGCAAGATCAAGGAACTGAATAATACAATTAAAAGTACCTCTAATCCATTAATCATTGATGAAGCTGTTTCCCAAAAAAAGCTGCTATCGCAATACTTGAAGAAAATGATAGCCCTTGAGGAGAATAAAAATGGAGCAAGTAAAATTTGATAATAGCTATAGTGAAGATGAGGGCTTTTTTGATTTTTTTCTGAACGAAGAAATTCAAGAAATGCAGGTTTCAAAATTCAATATGTTTAAGGATCAAACTTGGGATTTTAGTTATTTAGACTATGAAGAAAGGGCCTCAAAAAATAGTCTGATAAAATTTCAAGGAATTCCAAAGGAATTCATCTTTTATATTAAAACGCACGCATTAAAACAAATCAAAATAGACGGAAAAGCATTTAGTACTATTAACAAAAATATTGATATACTAAAAACTATAAGTAAGGAATTCATTAATCGAGGGCTTGATAGTATATTTAAAGTTTCTATATATAAAATCGAAAAATATCTCAACGATAAGGAAAAGAAATGCTCATTTCTATATCTTGAAAGGTTGACCAATACTCTGAAATTATTTATACATCACGTTGGGGAAATTGAAGATATCGATTTTGATAAAATGGCTGACTTTTTAAATAAAAGACAATTAAAATACTCCAAACATGGAAGTAAAACTGCTGTCAATGATTACATTCCTGATGCGTTTTGTAATCAATTGGTATCTTGTGCAATAAAGGATTCTGAAAACACTGATTTAGACCTAGACGAAAGAATTGTAGCATGTTTAATTATCATATTGGCTGAAACAGGTATGCGAGCAGAGGAAATAAGTCAATTAAAAACAAACCAACTTAGTACTTATAAAATTAATAATGAGAAACAAGTATATTATTTGCATTTTAAAACCTTTAAAACTATAAGGGGGAATGGTTCCGAGTTAACATGTTGTTACATGACACCAATTGCAGCTAAGTCCTATAAATTGGCAGAGATCCTTGTTGAACAAGCTATTAATGGTTTGAGTAAATTTGTGTTAATGAAAAGAATCTATGAACTAATAACTAATCAACCAAATTCAAAGATAAGGCATATGGGTTTTTCGCATAGGGCTATCATTAATCAACTAACGGATGAACAGTTCAACGTCTATAAGAATAAGTTAAGGGAATATCTTTTTATAAATAGCAAGACAGGTAAAAGAAGGGTGGGTACTGCACCACTAACAGAAAACTACCAAAAATTCATAATCCGAAATTACCCCCAGTTGAGTAGTGTTTATTTAAATAGCGATGAAAGTAAAGGTCTAAATTATCTGCAAATTACAAGTAAGGCTAAGTACGAAAAAATGTATAACGTTGAGTATAGAAATGCATATACCTTTGAAGAAACCAGGAAAATCAAGTATCCATACGTTAACTTTCATCGATTTAGAACAACAGTATGCACGAAGTTATTTATGCAAAAAGTTCATATCGATTTCAAAATAAAACATATGAATCATATTTCTGATGATATGACAAACTATTATAATAAAAGCTTTCAATTAGAGAATAAGCTCGAGAAAAGTATTGAACATATTAAAGGATTAATTGATGAGCAAGGATTGCTAATTACGGATAAAAATGAAGTCTCCCAGGCATATATAAAAAATGAATTAGATCTAAAATCATCTGTAAAAAAGATTGAAAAGATCAACGATTTTTTGATAAAGAATAATTTAAATATCAAGAAGGATGTAAAAGAGGTCCTAAATATCCTGGAGAAAACAAACTCTTCAGGGATAGAAAATGAATTTGGTATGTGTTTAAGAAGTATAATTCATAGTGTGTGTGAACGGAGGAAGTATTTTCATACCTTCGATGATAACTATAACTTGGAAATTAACTTGGATTCTTATAAATTCCTTAATTTTGAGTACGAAAGATTTAAACAAAAATTAGAGGTAGTGCATTATAACAGGCGGCTTGCTGAAGAACAACCTGAGTATTCTGTTGAACTTGATAGGGAAATAAAAGCATTGAATAAATTTACAAATGATGTATTAATAAGGCAGTTGGAGTCATTAAATAATGATGTAGATATAAAAGGTGAAAATGTGATAATTGAAGAATACTCTAATTTAAAAGAGATAGTAATTAACAGAAGAGAGATACTAACAGAGGTGATAACGTGGAAAAAGTCATTAAGAGAATAAATGACATATTGGTTCAGAATGAATTGCCATCAACTAGTGAAATTCCGGAAAAAACACTGCAAAGATTAATAAATTTCGAAGAATTTTCTTATAACGTTGAAAAGTTAAATGCAGATAGTATAGAGAGAATCAAAAAAAGAAAAATGACAAAAGTTTCAATATCCAATGCTCCCGAGTTGAATATTTCCAGGAAAACACTTTACAACGATAAAATTCTGCTGAAGTATGTTGAAGCAAAAATTGAGAAACAAGATGATCATTTCAATGAATTGAAGATTAAAAAGTTAAAAGATCAATATCATGAACTTAAATTACAATATGATAAAATAACTGACCACTTATTAGATAACAGCATACTTCAGGCAGAAATCTTGCAGTACAAAGAAAGAATAGACGAATTAATTCTGGATAAAAACAGACTACATATGATATTGCAAAAGCAATGACAATCAAGGTCGATAACTTTACAAATCAATATTTACCAAACTATGAAAAGTTTGCTCGAAATCCTTCTTATGAACATTGTCTGGATACAATGTAAAGAGGACTTGTAATGCGCCTGTCAATTTATAAGCGTGGAGCAACTTCTCTTGTTCTTTAGATACCTTTAAATCTTGCATAGTAATTAAAAGATTCTTTAATGCGATTAAAATTTCATCTTCCTGTAATTTTGAAATGTTTTTCCCTAGCTTTGTTAGCTTTTGGTAATCAGAGATTCGGGATTTAGGAATAAGTTTTAAATTGCTATCAAGAATCTTTTTTAAATAATGATAAAAATATTGATGTTTCTCTTGTTTCTTAACACCTGTAATTACATACGAACAAAATTCAGCATCATCAAACTCATAAAGAGAATCGTATTCTATGTAAGTTTCTTCTATTTCGTTTAATAGTAATTTATTAAGATAAAGATGGATATGAGAATTTCTTATGAAATAGTCTTTTAATATATTTGGAATTTCAGCCTCTTCAAGCTGATTTTTCACTTCTTTATCCATGATGAGTCCTCCTGTAGATGCTACTTATAGTCTGTCGATTTATAGTCATCATATTATCAGAATTATGGTATGAAGACTAATAAAAAGCAAAAACAAATCTTAATGACAATCGGGCATAATATTAGGCATTACAGAGTTAAAAAGGGGTGGTCCCAGGAGGAACTAGCATTTGAATGTGAATTGCATAGAACGTATATAGGCGCGATAGAGAGAGGGGAGAGAAATATTACAGTGCTGAATTTAATTAAGATCAAGGACAAATTGGAGGTTAGTTTAGGAGAGCTTTATCCAGAGAGCTTTAATAGATTCTAACAATTTGCGAGGGGGATATTATGTTAACAAATGAGGTTCAAAAATTAGATTTAAAGGCTGGTGGCTCTTTATTATCAAAATGGTTGAATCATGCAAGAAAAGGAGAAGAAGACATCTTATTTATTATTGGTGCAGGATTATCGATGACTGGATATAATGTTGCCCCATCAGGATGGGATGTTAGTAATATGTATGAGAATTATTTAAGAGCACAAGGAGAGGTTATCCCTGGATCTATATCTGGAGATATTGCGAAATTGTATGAATACTTTTGTTATCCTACGATAGATGGTGAGAGGCAATTTTCAATGGACCAACATAATAACTTTATTAAATGTATAACGACAAATAGAGGTCAGCACCGGTTTATTGGACAACCTAATTTTCAGCATCGATCACTTATTAACGAGGTTATTGAATCGAAGGGAAGAGTAAGAGTATATTCTTTAAATTTAGATGCGTATTTTGAAGTAGCTGAATCTATTTCAGATGATTTGGAAAGTGACATAGTAATAAATGTTTCCGACTTATTAGATAAGTCAAATAAAGAGAATATTTTTAGGGAATGGCGTATTTTAGCTGCTCACGGAAAAAATAACATTAACACAAGATCTGTTTGGTCAGAAAGTTTACTAACTAGGCCTTTGTCAAATGACTTTCCGGAATATCTAGAAGGGGAAAAGAAACTACTCGAAAAATCTTTGAATTGTATTAAAAATGGACCAAACTTTAATAAAGTTGTTTTTGTTGGTTTAGCAGCGCCTTTAACTTATTTAATGACTTCCCTAAAAAATAAAGTGAAAGATAACTTTGAATGGGCATGGATCAATCCATATGATTCACCTAAAGAGTGGGTATATAAAGATACTGAAAAATTATTTAATAATGAAAATGGATATTGGTTAAAGAACAGTTTAGATGACTTATTATGGTTTGCCCAAGCGGAATTTTATGAACGTTGGCTAAGTGTGTCCTGTAGTATAAATCAAGATAAAATACCTCTTTTAGATAAATATAAGTCAGACGATTTAAAGCCAACTTTCGTGGAAAGTATCTATAGAGCTAGGCGTATTTATGATGTAGGGATTGAAAAGTTTTTAACAGCACATTCGAACTTTGAATCAATAAAGGTGCTTAATAAAAATAATCATATATACAAATACCCAGGGCTAGATGGTAATTATAAATTTTACGATTCTAATTTAGGCTTTGCGTTACATAAGCTTTATATTAAAAATATCGAATTAATTCAAAATTCAAATGAATACGCACCAAACCTGACAGTTGCAGGTAGACAATTTGATGCAAATCCAATATCAGCTCACATTTTCAAATTTGATCCAACAGTCCCTGAGGATAAAGTAGCTAATGGTATAGCTATAACCTTTGACGGTGTTATAATTCAGCCAACTCATCGTCATATTATAGTTATTGACGTCAAATATGATCAATTTATAAATAATTTAATTAAAGCGATTTTCGAAGCGGTAAAGGAAAGATTCCCAAATGAGTATATGTATATTGATGTTGTTAAGGTTGAGGAGTTAGAAGAATTTCTTAACGATCAAAATTTCACAAAACCACCTGTGAGAGCGAGGCGACCATAATGGTTAAAGAGGATAAGTACGAAGACTTTCCAAGTGAATTATATAAAGGTATAAAAAAACAATTTAACTTGGTATCAAATGATTCAAATTATCATTCTAAATTGCCCAGTGAAATAGAATACATAAAACCAGATACAAATACTTATGAGTATGGTCACCCTATCGATTGGTTTTTTTATGGAAAAATAGGAGTACACGGATTCATTATTGGTATTATAACTTCTGAAAATGAAGCTTATGATGATATGAGTGAAAGTAATTATTATCCCCCAATAATTACTCAAACACTTGCTTCTATTAGTCCAGAGTATAGTTATTCTCAACTTGCAATAGTTCTAGTAAAGGGAAAAATTAGCTCTGAAGTTGACACTTGGCTTAAAAATTGGAGAGATGATAATCGTTATTTTAGAAAAGTTTTAGTAGGTTTATCAGAAGAAATGAGCATAAACAACATTGTAGAAAAAGTGGTGAATACCTGTTTTAACCCTTGGTACTCTATTAAATTAACCAGGAACGATAATGGAATAGTTAATTTGTTTGAGGAGGATGAAAATTGAAAAGATACAGGATTAATAAACTAGATATAAAAGGATTTCGAATTTATTCTCGTAAGCAGTCGATTAATTTTTTTGAAAATTTAACTGTTGTATATGGTAGAAATGGTAGGGGGAAAACTACACTACAAGATGCGGTGGGGTGGCTTTTTAACAATAATATAGCTAGGTACATATCCTATAAAGGAGAATGGAATAGGGCAAAGAATACTCACATTAGATCATTAATCAATCCAGATATAGAAACTCAAATAACCGGATATTTCAAAGAAGTATCGAGTCCGGGTAGCGAAATACAAAAAATAACAAGAAATGAAACTGAAATTTATGATCCTGGCGGACTAATTGATTCGTTTTTTGATAGTTCTGGACAAAGAGATGATTTATTGTGGGCCCACTCACTTTCCCAAGCAAAATTACAGGAGCTAGCTGTAGCAAATGGCAGGGACAGGTTGGAAAATCTAGCACCTCTTTTAGATTTAACAGAGGTAAACAATAAAGTGAAAGAATTGGATGAGCTACTTAAAATTAATAGAGACAAATTAATAAAACTTGAGAAAAAGCAAAGTGAAATAAGTGAAAAAGATCAAACCGGACTTTTAGAAAACTTTAGAACAAAGATAATAGAGCTAGAGAAGACTTTGAATCCTATCATAACCCTACCTTCAAAACCTGAAAATAATTTTTCCGTTTTGTCAGAGGTAGAAGAATGGAAGAGTTGGCTAAAGGGTGTTCTCAATACTGTTACTGAGAAAAGGGGAATAATAAATAGACTTATAAGTCAAAGACAAGAAAATAACATAAATACGAGTTATAAAAAACAGGAGAATGAATTTATAAAATCAGTTGAAGAACTTGAGAGGGAATTAAAACAAGTTTCACAACAAGAAGAAGATAGGAAAAAAAAGGTAGATCAATTAGAGAACAACCTAAAAATTATAGATGAAGAGATTAAATTCATAACAACTCTTTTTGGAAAGATCGATATAAAAAGAAATAATAAAGAAGAAATTAATAAAACAATCGAAAAGTTGGAATTAAAAATTCTAAATCATCCTGAAATTTTTCGTGAAATAGAAACTAAAAAAACAGAAATGAATAAAATACTAGAGAAGAGTAAGGGAATTAAAGAAAAATTGAATAAACTTAATGGTCATAGAAGAGATATTGAAAAATCTTACTCTGAATTTATTGAAAACAATGAAAATATTAAAAGGCACAAAATAAAAATAGATGAAACTAAAAAGTGGTTAAATGAAAATTCCGATGAAAATAATAAAGAACTTCGTAATATACTGGAAAGTGAATTAGCTGGATTTGATGACAGATTTAATAATATTTATGAAGAACAAAAAAAAATAGAGGAATCTTTCGATGTACTTGCCACGGATATTTCAAATGAACACTGTCCTTTATGTGGAGTAGATCATCCATCAGAGCAGCAGTTAATGGCATCTATAAAGAAGCAAAAAGGAAGAACTATACATAGGTTATTTGAGTTGAATAGTAAATTCACATCGCTTAAAAACAAAATGAGAGAAATGAAACAATTAACAGTATTAAGAGAAGAAAAAGAAAAAAAATTAAGAGAGTCGGAAAATGCAGTAAAAGGTATAGAAGCAGAGAATGAAAGTTTGAAAGACTTTTTAAAGCCCATGCTGGATTTTTATAAAATAGAAGAAGTTGAAGTTTTAAGCGAAAAATTATTTTTAAATTTACTGAGATTTAATGAATCAATTGAAGTGGAATTAAAAAGTGCGTACGGTGATATGGAAAAAAAGTATGAAAAAATAAAAGATAAAAATGATGCTCAAATTGAGTTGATTAACTCGGAAAAAGAATTGTATGACACAAGGGTTAAAGAAAGTAATTATCTTACAAAACAAATAGAAAAAATGGAAAGTGACATTTTGAATGAGATAGTACATTACGGATATAAAGAAAAGCTAACCGAAAGTAATGTAATAAATTTTTCAAATGAAGTAAAAGTTAATTTTAAATCTCAATTACAACAAGAATTAGAATCAAATAAATTCTTGATTGAAAGTAAAAAAATTAAGAATGAGTTATATTATAACTACGTCCAACAGCAAGACGTATTACTTAGTGCTTTAACGAGTTTTAAGGAATTGGAAGTTTTCTTAGGCTCTATTGAAGAAAGTATTGAATTATTAGGTATTAAAGATGACTTAAGTCAAAAAATCACAAGTGTTAAAAGGGAAATCGAGACTTTAACTGAAAATAAAAAGTGTCAAAGAGAAATTCAAAGGAAAGAAACTAATAAAGAAATTGGTAAAATGGCTACTAGAATTTCGACTATATTTGAAATTCTTACAGATACATCTCCATGGAAAACTATAATGTCTGATGCAGTTGTACCAGGCCTAAGAGAAAGAACGAACTTGATATTCCGACCAATACCACATAAATTTAAAAACGATTTGGAGAGCTATATCGAAAATACCAATTCAAATAGTACGTTTGCGTTTAGTGGTGGACAGCTTTCATTATTAGGTTTATCCATTTTCTTATCACAAGTAGCTGATGAATATTCTATAGCGAATAAAAACAAGGAAATCTTAGATACTATTATTTTAGATGATCCAATTCAGATGCTAGATACTTTAAGAGACGATGCTTTAATATCTTTGATTTGTGATATTGCACAAGAAAAGCAAGTTATTATTTCTACCAGCGATATTAACTTTGCGAATAAGTTGATTTTAGCTAGTAGGCCTTTATGGGAATTTGACAAAGATAGTTGTGGAATTTTACATTTTGATAGACTTGAAGAAGAAGGACCTATTATTAGCGAATATTTACCCGAAAAATGGATTACTGATCAAAGAATATACTATCCTAAAATAAAAGCTGCAAGATAATAACGTGTTATTATAAGAAATTTGTAACTCAATAGTGTGTAAAAACAAAATAAGATAGATATAGTTGTAAAGCCTATTAAATAGCAATCCCTTGACTTTACACAAGTTATTAACTTGCTATAAGAGAAGGTGAAAACATTGCACGGTCGATTATTGCGCAAGCAGGCATGGCGCATAAACCTACGCTGCGACTCTGGATCAATTCACTAGAAAAAGATGTGATTCGTCAAGGGTTTGGGTCATTAAGACAAGGCGAAGACTTTCTTCCTCTTTACAAAGAAGCACAAACACGTCAAATCAGTGATTGGCTTGTTGGAATGAATTTATCAAGGCTTTATACATTACTGCTTCAACAAAAAGGTGTGGATGGACCATTTAGTGTGGGACGAGTTCAAACACCGACCTTGTATATGATTTGGCAGCGACACCATGAAATTGAAACCTTTAAGCCAGAGCCGTTTTTTGATTTAATAGCAACGGTTCAAACACCACAAGGAAACTTTAAAGCGAAGAACGATCAACGATTTAAGACAAATGAAGAAGCGCTTGAGATGATGGAGAAACATTCCATTCCATTAAATGAGCCTACACGAAGCGAAATAATAAAAGCTGAAAAAAAGAAGAAAAAGACACAAGCTCCAAGTTTACATAGTCTATCTTCTCTACAAGCTAATTTGAATAGACGCTTTAAATACAGTCCGTCAGTCGTGTTAAAAACGGTTCAAGATTTATATGAGAAAAAGACCGTTTCGTATCCTAGGACAGATTGTACCTTTATCACAAACAATGAGTTTTCTTATTTGAAAAAGCAGCTAGATAAAATGAAGACGAGTGCAGGAGTAAACTTTGACACTCATTATCAAGGGCCTCGTCCAAAATATGTTCAAGATAGCAAAGTGCAAGAGCATTATGCGTTAATTCCTACAAAAAAAGTGCTAACAAGCCAACAAATATCAGCGCTTCAGCCGAAAGAACGCAATGTTTATCTGGAAATCTTGCGCAGTGTGCTAGCGATGTTTCATGATGACTACCACTATGAAGAAACGAAAATTGAAGTGTCTGTTCATGACTTGATTTTTAAAACAAGTGGCAAAGTGGAAGTGAAAAAAGGGTGGAAAGAACTTTTTGGTGCGGAAAAAGTATCAAAAGAAAAAGAAGAAACAACGTTGCCACAAGTGACGAAAGGGCAACAAGTAGAATCAGTCGTTTTACCGAAAGAAGGCGTGACAAAGCCACCTAAGTCTTATACAGAAGGTAACTTAATTACGATGATGAAAACAGCGGGTAAGACGGTTGAGGATGAAAAAGCACAAGCGATTCTAAAGGAAACCGAAGGAATTGGCACAGAAGCAACACGTGCTGCGATCATTGAAACGTTGAAAAACCAAAAATATATAATGATTACAAAAAACATCGTGAGCGTAACCCAAAAAGGAATCACGCTTTGTCATGTGATTGAAGGGACACTTTTAAGTAGTCCTGAAATGACAGCAAAATGGGAAGCGTATTTAAAGAAAATCGGGCGACAAGAAGGAAATCAACGAGCTTTTGTCCAAAATATCCAGAAATTTATTCACCATTTAATAGCAACAGCTCCTGATAAAATTAATGCCACACCACTTGAAAAATCAGAACCAGCTGATCGTGCGTCAGTAGCAATTGTTGCGGCATGTCCAACGTGCAAAACAGGTTCTATAAGAGACAGAGGGAAATTTTACGGTTGTTCAGAATATGCATCAGGATGCAAGCAAACCTTTCCGAAAACGTTTTTAAGTAAGCGTTTGTCACCAACACAAATTAAAGCATTGTGTGAAAAAGGGAAGACCTTGAACATTAAAGGATTTAAAAGCAAAAAAGGCAATAAATTTAGTGCCATATTGCTTTTTAAAGACGGGAAAATTGAAATGGAATTTGCTTCAGCGGCTAAAAAATAAAGGAAGCCATAGGCCTCATACTAGCGCAGGGCACTGAAAAAGGGGAGTGATTTCAAAAAAATCATGCCCCTTTTTCAGTGCCCATTTCAATAGTTGTTAGAACAGGTCGCGATTGGTATTTTTCAGATGAACTATAAGCGTTCGAACAGGTAGTTTTTTATTATCCAAAAAATGATATTTGCATATGATGAAATGAATTAAGGAGGTAATCGACCCATGAAACATTGGAGACAAATGCCTACAGATCAATTAAATACGATTCAGTCTGCACAGCAGAATTTCTTAATGCACTCTGCACTAGATATGCATTATGAACGCTTAAAAATGGCATATGCAAATAACCACTCAGAATACTACCGATACGCTGAATTACAGTATTACCACAAATCGAGAGCCTTCCATTTTAAAAGCTATTTCTCAGCGGAATCTTTAATACAATAACTCCTAAATCGAAATTTTCCTTAATAATGTCTTGGTTAAAGGAGGCCTCCTTTAACCAAGACAGCGATCATTTTAAATGTGCTTCATGGTCAATGTGGACTCCAGTCTCTTATTGAAAGTGACCAACGTTCTGAATGCTCCTAGTTTCGCTTTCTCATAAACTTTTTTTCGATTTTTAAGGATATCGATCTAGCAACATGTATGGCATTGATCTGTGTTCCACTATCTTGTTCATCGTTGTACCAATCCTCAAACTTCACCGCTTAAGCTCCACCTAAAGTCGTACATACATTCCTTCATTTAGCGGATTCAATTCTTTTGGTAAAAATCTATTATAAATATATAGAATGAAATCCAGCTTTAAGTACACTGAGTTTTTTTCTTTCAAAAATAAGTAATATGCTTATTTCAAAAGTTGCCTTTCTTGAATAAAATGAATTGTTTGTGATGTTCCTGAAGATAAAAAAGAACAGTTTTCCGATACACAAGAGAAATGGAAACCACTAAATACTATTGATGGCTTTTATAGGTCACATTGAGGTTTGGGAAATAAATACACCCACTAAAGCTTGTGTTATCTCTTTTTGAAAGGATCATTGCGCGTTGTATGCAGATGCAGTGGAATAAGCAATATTTAAAAGGAGATGAAAAGAATGAATGAATATCTATTAGAAGTTATTCGTGAAGAACGTAAACGAGTAATACATGATGTGAATCAAAATGCATGGAAATATCATCAAGATTCACATGTCAGATTTAGAGATAAAATTAGAGCCATTAAGCAACGTATAAAAGGTATTATTTAAAGAAAAGTCATTTGTGAACCACCAATTCTCCAGTACAAAGCTTTCAATGGTCAAGGATGTTTGATAATTGATCGATCAACTACGATCATGGTTGGACACTTTCATGGGCTAGTTACCATGTATTAAAGAAAATCGGACGGCAAGAAGTGAAGTCTCTCATTAGAAAGCAACATGTCATTATCGAAAACGAATTGAGAGAAAGGCAGCCAAATTGCTGACGTTTGACAAACTTATCAAGTCATTCTCGTTGTCTCCACACACGAAATTATTGGGTTAAAGTTTTGTTTTTTAATGCAGGACATCTACGTTCGAGTTCGGATTTAAATTCTTCTTTTCTTACTGGTGAAACGATGGAAACCCCCATAACTCCTGAATCATGTAAAATTTCTAAACGATCGAGTGATAGAGCAGGGCCCGACGTAACACTCCTCGTATCGCGATAACTTTGTATTTTTTCATAGGGAATTTTTGATCTGAATGGGCCAAATCGTATAACCAATTCATCCTTCGTGAATAAGTAACCAGTAGTAAACCATATCCATACGAGAAAAGCCGAAACAATCGTTGTAATAATGATGCCTGGTACACTAGGCTCAATGACAGATAGTAAGATTGTTCCTCCCATTAAAAAACAAATGAGCACGGTTAACCACCAGTCTTTCTTACTAGGAAAATACATGAGATCAGCCCCTTTTTTAACTATTATATACTCTTATTGAGGGGCGACTCAGTAGAATGTTTTTTCTAAAGCATCAATTTGTAACTGCAATGATTGATCTTGTGTGGAAACGCGAGCGTAACCGTTTTTAGCCGTTTTTGTTCTCTAAGTCTATCAAACATTTTGTGCTTGATTTTAATATACTTTGAATTTTATACAAGTGTATGTACTTTTACGAGTGGCTTTTTCAATAGGTTTTCATGATCTGTTTAAAAGTTTATAAAATGGTCGTTTTGTGTACCTTTTATAGAATAATTATTCGTATTGTTGAAAATTTTCTAAAAATAAATAATAATATAATTTGTACTATAAAAATAAAGGAGGTTAACAAATGAAAAAAGTACTAGTAGTTATTGCAACAATGTTCTTATTAACTATCATTCTTTCATCTGAAAACGTTTCAGCGTGGAATGGTGAAATACGTGAGGAATTAAGGTACTTAAATACAGTTGAGACTGATCCTGACCCTATATATTCAAGAGGATATAATCCTGCGGTAACTGTATTAGTTAATGGCCTTGTTGTAGCAATTAAAGATTATCAAGGTAAACTTTCTTATCAAGTTGGTGAAGAAAAAGATGGGGTGATGTATTGGACGTATCCAGAAGAATACGATACTGGGAAGAACGCAAGTATAACAACTTGGCAGAGTTATCAGGTGATGGAAATACATGAGGGTGAAAGTGTTTTTGATTCAAATGTTTATTATAATTTAGGAAGATATACTGATAATGGTTCAATTGATTGGTATAGTGTAGGGAATGTATATTCAACTGATGCATATCATCCTACCATTACTGCTCTTTACGGAGCGCAATTTGTCGTTTCTCATCAAAACTTATTTAATAATCTATACAACGGTGTCGCTTTTTATGACAGTGTTGAAACTAGGGATATAAAATGGGTTCAACAAGGAAATAGATACGATACAGGAAGGACCCCATCTCTAACTGCAATAACTCCCGAATTTGAATCACCATGGATTGTAAAAACGCATGTATTAGAAATGCATCAAAGCCACGCAAACAACGGTCTCTGGTATAGAATAGCAAATATACCGATTAAGGATGGCATTGAAGAATGGGGTCCTAGTGTGAAATTTGATAATGGTCATGATCCTGTAGCTGTTCAACTTAATAATGGTCATATTCTAACAATGTTTGAAGGTGCTAGTGGGAACAATCCTACCTGGAATAGAATAGGTAAAGTAGTAGATGACAAGATTGAATGGACGACAAACACATATACAGAATTTAACGGAACTAAAAATGATGTTGTTCAACTTGGTAGCGCCTATGTTCCAAATGATTTTATACTTAATGTACGTCAAAGTCCTGATGATAATGTACTTTTATATACTTTAGGAAAATGGAATGAAGGATCAAAAAGAATTGAATGGCAGAATTAATAAGAACTTATATAATTGGTGGCCAGAGAATTTAGGGCATAATTAATAGATAACGGTACAGCTATCCTATGTAGGGACGGTTGTACCGTTTTTATTATGAATAGTTGTACCATTTTTACCCCTTTGGATATTATACTTTTGATCAAACTTTATTTTAGAGCAATAAAAAGTCTATAAAACGGGTCGTTTCGTGGACGATATTTAGTTTTATAGTCTAGTGATATTGTAAGTTAATCTTCGTCTTTTACATCTACACTATCTGGGATAGGCTCATTTCTCCATTCTTCAAACAACTTTTTGGCCTTTTCTACTTGTTTAATATAATCATTGAATTGATCACGATTGATTAAAAACTGCTCTCCATCATGAACTGCTCGAATACGCTGTTCGTGTACTAATTTTATAATGATTGATTGTGGCAAGGTAAGGTATTGGGCTGTTTCTTTAATTGTCAAATACATCTGAGTTTCCACCCTTCACTTTAAATGTTTTATATCGTTATACAGTATATATCCTCATTATATCAATGATCCAAATGTAGATAATATTTGATTTCAGCAATTGTTTTCGACCTTAATAGTACCCTTTTAGGCCAATCGAAATTCATCCCCCCATTTCATTGAATCTTTTTTCAATGGATTTTTACATTTTTTGGGTATTTCTGTATTTGGTTAATCAACAGACGTTTCTTTATAAATACAATTAGCTACTTCTTATAAAAAGAAGTAGCTAATTGTATTATTGGACTTCCATGAAGTAATTTTTCTATAAAATGAGCCAGTAAGTGTATCGCTTATTAAGTTGATAGTTTCCTACGCTTGAATTTTCCTATATAAAAAGAGACACACGCTACAAACCATATCAGCGATGTAATGGTAAATACCTTATCAAGAGCGCTTAGACCACTCAAATTGCTATATTCGAGAGTAGCAAAATGCTTCACAAACGTAAATGCTAAAAATGTATTCATGAAAAGGAAAATTTTAGAATGCAAACTCACCACACCTTTCATAAATTAACTGGAATAGTAGCAGCAAAGACCGCCAGCAACCTTATTCCTACTTTCCACCAAACAACCTCGACCAAAAAACGTCCTTCTTTTCTCATTAGCCGCAGGAGTCTATTTTCGTGTCTCCATGGATTCTTTTGTTGCTGAGTTAAAATGATATCACTCTGATCAAGTACGTCATTCATTTTTTGTTCCAACAGCCTTAAACTTTTTTTTCATTTAACCATTATTTTTTTCAGCCTCTTTATAAAGGATGGCTTTTTCCGCATATTCACGACTTATCCGTTCCATATCTTGAATATCTTCGTCTGTTAACGTGCGTATGACTTTAGCTGGGCGCCCAAAAGCTAATGAGTTTGGCGGAATTTTTTTTCCTTGAGAAACTAAGCTTCCAGCGCCGATAAATGCTCCTTCGCCAATTTCAGCTCCATCTAAAATGATCGAACCCATGCCAATGAGCGCTTTTTTTTTGATCGTGCAGCTATGTAAAATCACTTGATGGCCGATGGTTACTTCGTCTTCTAAAATAAGCGGTGTGTTTGGGCTTTGGTGGAGGATGGAGTGGTCTTGAATGTTCACCTTTTTGCCAATAATCGTTGGTGATACGTCGCCACGAATGGTTGTACCGAACCAAACGCTAGATTCTGCGCCAATGGTTACATCTCCTGTAACTGTTGCGTTGCTTGCGATATAGGTCGATTGATCAATTTTAGGATCGAAGTTTTTATAGGATAGGATCATGTTATTGCTCCTTATTTTTGATAGAATTATGATATAGTATAGTTTATCATAACTCGTGCTTATGCGGATGTTCCACGGTTCGACTCGTTTAGGCAGAGTAAGGTGATCTACGTAGGAAAGTGAGGAATCTCTCAATGTGGAAATGGGAAACAGATGAAGCTGCACACGGTGTGATCGTTATGATTCACGGTGAATTAGAGCATCATGCACGATACGGATGGCTCATCGAAATGTGGCGTTCAAAAGGCTACCATGTCATTATGGGTGACCTCCCTGGTCAAGGTATGGCAAAAAGAGTAGAACGGGGTCATATCGACTCGTTTGACCAATATATTAAAGAAGTGAAGAAGTGGATCGAGGCCTCATATCAATTTGATTTGCCTGTATTTCTTTTAGGGCATGGCATGGGTGGCTTGATCGCGGTTCGCATGTTACAAAAAATGAAACTGGAGATCGCAGGTCTTATTTTGTCTTCTCCTACTTTTGCGTTAAAATATACCCCATCAAAAGTGAGTCACTTGCTCTCGAGTAGTTTGAATAAAGTAACACCTGAACATCGCTTTACTTTTGGTTTCCCCATTGAAAAAGCAACACGGAATGAAGAAGTGATTGAGATTGATCGTGAAGATTCTATTAATGTCACGAGAGTATCTGTTCGCTGGTATAGAGAAATACTATTGGCTATGAAACAGATGGCCCTAAATAAACAATTTCCTGACATTCCACTGCTTCTTATACAAGGTGGAAATGACTTTTTAGCTGAAACGCAGGTCGCAAAAAAATGGTTTCTGGAATTAGATTTACTTGAAATGCACTACAAGGAATGGCCGCAATGCTATCACGAACTTTTTAACGAACCAGAGCGGGATGAAATTTTTGCTTACACCGAATCATTTACACGTAACCGACTTAGAAACATTGGGTATGATGTCTAAAAAGAGGTGAAAAATATGGTAGTGCCGACTGAACCATTCTTTTTAATGAATCAAGTGTATCGAAAAGTGTTCCCAATTGTTCATCAGCAACTAGCTCATTGGAAAAAGCTCGCAAATGACATTCCAAATGAAGAATTGCGGACTCAAGCATTAGCGAGTTTGGAGCATAAAACGTTCCACTGTGAGGGTGGATCGATTATGGCTCTTCTTGCTTTGAAGGGGCACAAGGAAGCAATCCAATTTATCGTAGCGTACCAGACGATCAGTGATTATTTAGATAACCTTTGTGATCGTAGCACATCACTTGATCCTGAAGATTTTAAAAGTTTGCATGAATCGATGGAGGACGCTCTAACGGTTGGAGCGCCCATTCGAGACTATTATTGCAACAGAGTTGAGCGGGATGACGGAGGTTATTTGGCTTCATTGGTTTTAATGTGTCAATCCGTTCTTGAACAGTTGGATACATACAGTGAGATTAAAAAAGATTTACTCGAATTATGTGGCTATTATTGCGACCTGCAAATACACAAGCATGTCCACGTGGATGATCGTGAACGTCGACTGCAAACATGGTTTGAGGATCATCACGACCGTTTCCCAGAGATGGAATGGTAT
This sequence comes from Jeotgalibacillus marinus, assembly GCF_040801915.1. Taxonomy (NCBI): domain Bacteria; kingdom Bacillati; phylum Bacillota; class Bacilli; order Caryophanales; family Caryophanaceae; genus Jeotgalibacillus; species Jeotgalibacillus marinus. Next base: position 29,698 of record NZ_JBFMIA010000008.1, read on the forward strand.
GAGTTTTCTGCGTGTACGGGTTCCACACTCGGAATTTTTTGTCTCGTCTCATATGCATTTAGAGAGGACTTTGATCCTTCCTTTTCTGAAACCATTCGTAATGGCTACTTCCCTTATATTCAAGGATTACACATTTTGCTCGATTATTTTATCGATCAAGAAGAAGATTTAGCAGAAGGTGATTTGAATTTCTGCTTCTACTACCCAAACCATGAGCTACTATTTGAACGTTTGCAGCACTTTGTAAAAGAAGCGGATCGTCACACCAATAAGTTGCCACATAAAAAATTTCATAAACTGATCAACCGCGGTTTACTAGGTGTCTATTTATCAGATGAAAAAGTGAGCAAGCAAAAAAATGTCCGCCATCTCGCACGAAAAATTATCCGTTCAAGCGGTGTCGTGAGCTACTTTTTCTATTTAAATGGAAGAGCATATCGAAACGTTCAGAAATGGATGCCATCTGGGATGTTGCGCAGCTGGTCAAAATGATAAGTATCCTTGGTATTTCACGCACGTTAAATAATTCTATTTTATTCATAAGTAAGTCGAACAATCGGTCTGTTACCAGGCAAGTTGTTCGACTTTTTAGGAGGAATTTAGAATAATAGGAGCAGTAAAGGAGTGAACAAGATGGCGTTAACATTAAGTATACTAGATCAATCATCCATTGTAGAAGGCAGCACAGCTGAGGAAGGGTTACGGCAAACGATTGAACTTGCCAAGCGTGCAGATGAGCTTGGCTTTCACCGTTTTTGGGTGTCTGAACACCATGATGCACCAACGCTTGCAGGTTCATCGCCAGAAGTTCTAGTTGCCCACCTTGCTTCGAAAACGAATACTATACGCGTAGGATCAGGCGGCGTGATGCTGCCTCACTATAGTGCATATAAAGTTGCTGAAAATTTTAAGGTGTTGGAATGTTTAACACCTGGTAGAATTGATGTTGGAATCGGACGAGCACCTGGTGGCATGCCTCGAGCTTCCCATGCACTGTCAGACGGCAAACAGCGGGGCACCAAACGTTATCCAGAACAAATCGATGACTTGCTTCATTATTTGCACGATGATCTTCCAGAAGAACATCGTTATCACGGATTAAAAGCGACACCTGTGACCAAAACGACTCCTGATGTGTGGGTTTTAGGATCAAGTCCATCATCTGCGCTCACTGCGGCGGAAAAAGGGCTACCATATACGTTCGCACTTTTTATTAATGGTGAAGGTGGTAAATACTACATGAACCAATATTTAGAAGAGTTTAAGCCATCACGTCACTATGCTCAACCGCAAAGTAATGTAGCTGTTTTTACGATTTGTGGTGAAACGATGGAAGATGCAGAACGAATCGCTTCGAGCCTTGATTTATCCATGATCATGCTTGAACAAGGTATGCCATCAAAAGGAATACCGAGTCCAGAAAAAGCGATGAACTACCCTTATAGTGCATTTGAACGAGCGAGAGTGCTTGAAAACCGTAAACGAATGGTTGTTGGTGATATCGATCATGTTGTACGAGAACTGCACCGGATTGCGGAAGAATACCAAACAAACGAAATCATGTTGACCACAATTGCGTACGATTTTGAACAAAAAATGAAGTCGTTTGAACGAATTGCAGAGAGAATGCTGTAAAGATGGCTGTCCGCTACCTTATGTTGGGTAGTGGACAGTTTTTTTGAAGTAAATGTTGTTAAGCAAGTCGTATCGATGGATGAAGATAGTTTATCCGCGTTTGAAGTCTGTATATCGAAGTTTGATCATGGTTTATCCGCGTTTGCAATCTGTTTATCGAAGCATGGCCTCCATTTATCCGCAGATCGTGACAAAAGAACTACATCCTGTCTTGTGTTTTCACAAAAAAACTAGTCCCACGTTCAGAACTAGTTTCTCTCCCTACGCTTCTCAATCGCAATGACAAATGGTGCAGGTGTTTGCTGATTCATAAATTGATAACGTAAAACGTGCGCTTTTTGATGATCAATGGTTTGAACGAAACGCAATAAGTAATCGCGTTCAACAGCTCCTTCTGCATGTCCATGATAGATGACGAGAATGATTAGTCCACCAGGCTTCATCATGTCGATCAATTTTTCAACGGCTGTAATCGTTGTGCGTGGACGAGTCACGATGGTTTCATCACTTCCAGGTAAATAACCAAGGTTAAACACCGCACCAGAAATGGCTCCATGGTGAACAGGGGGAATCGCTTGATCAAGTGTTTCATGACCTTGCTGAAACAGCATGACGCGATTTTGTAAGTCTTGTTCTTCAAGTTTTGTAGCGGTTTTATCAATGGCTTTTTGTTGTACATCAAAGCCATACACACGTCCTTGTTCTCCAACGAGTCGAGATAAAAACAACGTATCGTGACCATTTCCTACAGTGGCATCTACCACGATATCGTCTGTTGAAACAGATCGCTGAAGCAATGAATGAGCATATGGCAAAATGCGGTCTAGATTCATGGCTGTGAGTTCACCTCTTTACGATTGTAAAATTTTCCTTGATACGATCCTCTACGCATAAGCTCGCGATCAATATCCATAAGAACTTCCCATTTATTTACACTCCACATAGGACCAACCATTAAATCAATAGGACCGTCTCCTGTAATACGGTGGATAATCATTTCTGGTGGAAGGATTTCAAGCTGATCACATACGAGCTTGACATAATCATCTTGTGATAAAAATTCGAGCAACCCTTTTTCATATTGCTTTACCATTGGCGTCCCTTTTAGTAGATGAAGCAAGTGAATTTTAATGCCTTGAACGTCTAGATCTGCAACGGCTTTTGCGGTTTCCATCATCATGGCAGTATCTTCTTGTGGCAATCCATTGATGATATGAGAGCAGACGCGAATGCCGCGATCACGCAGTTTTTTGACACCTTCTTTATAGCATTCAAAATTATGGGCACGGTTAATCATTGTGCCTGTCGCTTCATGGACGGTTTGCAAGCCCATCTCTACCCACAAATAGGTACGTTCATTTAATTCAGCTAAATAATCTACCACATCATCAGGCAGGCAATCCGGTCTAGTGGCAATTGATAACCCTACCACATCATCAAATTTTAGTACGGTTTCGTATTTTTCGCGCAAAACCTCAACGGGTGCATGAGTGTTGGTAAAGGCTTGAAAGTACGCCATGTATTTTCCGTCTTTCCACTTGCGATGCATGCGAGTTTTAATGTCGTGAAATTGTTTTTCGAGTGGATCAACGGAGTTACCTGCAAAATCACCAGATCCTGCTGCACTGCAAAACGTACAGCCTCCATGCGCCACAGTGCCATCACGATTAGGGCAATCAAACCCACCGTCTAAAGCGATTTTAAAAACCTTATGACCGAAATGATTTCGTAAATGATAATTCCATGTATGGTAACGCTTATTGTCTGTAGCAAATGGAAACGGATTAGATTGAGTCAAGTGACTAACACTCCTCTTTTAAAATGACTGGACCTTACAACTTGTCTGATGTCCTAGTCTATAGCGTATTCTATCAGAATCTCTTCTGACCTACCAATGTCAATCCGACTAATTAACAAAATCACAGTGTTTTAAAGAGAATATGCTCCTGTATGGGGAAGAAAAAAGTGATTTATAAAGCTGAAGAATCGCTCTGAATACCGTCAACCTAATAATAAAGAGCGGGCATCATTGCCCGCTCTTCTCGTTCATCAATACAAAATGACACCACGTAAGAAGTCAAACATAGCTCAGGTTGAAGCATATTGAATTCCGAAGACTCACTGCCATTTGCCTTTATCTTGATCCGGAAGATGAATTTCAAATATGGTCCCTTGGTTCTCTTTACTGCTTACGTGAATCGTTCCTTGATGCAATTGTACAAGTTGCTTCACAATAGACAGACCAAGGCCAAATTTACCATAGAGATCGCTGGTTCTGGATAGATCAGCCTTGTAGAATCGTTCCCATATGGATTCGATATCCTCTTTCTTCACTCCTATTCCCGTATCCTCTACTTCAATAATGATTTCTTTATAGCCTTTTTTTCCTCTAAGTGAGATGCTTCCATTTTCAGTAAACTGAATGCTGTTTTTTACAATATTAATTAAAATTTGCATAAGACGATCATAGTCAGCAAAAACCATCAGTTCTTCTTCCATATACAACACGATTTTGTTCCCTTTTTCTTCTGCTTGAATACTTAGATGTTCTTGGATCACTTCAAAGATTTCGTATAAGTCAATCCACTGTTTTTGTATAGATACTTGATTGGAACGGATTTTTTCATAGTCCAAATTTTCATTTACTAGTCGAATTAGCCTTCTAGTTTCCTTACTAATGAGAAGTAATCCTTTTTCTTTTTCCTCTTCAGCAATCATTTCATTATTTAGTCCCTCCACGACCCCTTTTATCGTTGTCAGAGGGGTACGGAGTTCGTGTGAAACATCTGCAATAAACTGACGGCGCCGTTTTTCAAGTCGATCAATTTCGTCATTCGATAATTTTAACTGCTTGACCATTTCATTAAAATCATCCGCCAGTTCACCAAACTCATCCCTACCTGTATCGTCCACTTTAACATCGTAATTGCCCGATGATATTTGCGTTGTTGCGTTACGAAATCGCTGAATACGATTAACATGCACTTTAGAGAGAAAAACACTTAAAAAAATCGTAATGACTAACGCGATACCAGCGCTTGAGAGTAGGAATTGAAAAATTTCTGTGATCATTTCTTCCGTCCCTGTTATGGGCCAAGTAAGTAACACGCCGCCTACGAGAACATCTTCTTCGTTCATTTTGGGTATAGCAACAATAGATACTTCCGCTTCTGGATCCTGATTAGCGACTACACTCGGACCGCGTTTAATGACTACACTCTCACCGCGTTTAATTTGTTCCCATTCCGACTCTCTTAATAAAGCATGTGATTTTTTATTTAATCGGGGATACGTAACCTCCGTTTGTTGATCGAAGATGAAAAAGTGAACATCTTGTGAAGTAAAGATCTTTTTATAATAGTTGATAAGCATTCGATCGCCATGTACAATATCTTCACCCATCCCTTCAATTAACTCCTCTGCATACGTAGTCATCTCCTCTACTTTACCTTTATAAATAAACGACTCCACGTATTGAGAAAATAAGAAACCAAGAATTAAAAAGGCAATTAATAAGGTTCCTAGGTGACTTGCAAGTAATTGATACAAGTATTTAATCCTCATCATGCCCCACCGGTTTCATCAAATTTATAGCCAACTCCCCACACGGTGTGAAACAAAGAGGGCCTCGTATCTAATTTTTTACGGAGTCTTTTGATATGAACATCTACGGTCCGTTCATCTCCATAAAAGGTGTAGCCCCATACTTTATCCAGCAGTTGTTCTCTTGAAAACACCTGGCGAGGATGCTCAACAAAATGTAGGAGTAAATCAAACTCTTTTGGTGTCAAGTTTGTAATTGGTTGTTCATCTAGCCATACTTCGCGAGTCGTGTTTGATAGTTGAATTCGTTCACTTTTTACAATAGAAGAAATAGATGGGGGATTTTCATTGTGCTTTGTTCTTCGAATAATAGCTTTAATGCGGGCCATTAAAGTTATTGGACTAAACGGTTTCGTTATATAATCGTCTGCTCCCATTTCAAGTCCGAGTACTTGATCCGAATCTGTATCTTTGGCTGTAAGCATAATAATCGGAACCGAACTTTCTTCCCTAATCTTTTTACAAATAGTAACGCCATCCATTGTAGGTAGCATCCAATCGATAATTAACAGGTCCCAGTTCTTTTGACTGAAACGCTCATAACCTGCTTTTCCATCTTGAATAAATTCTCCATCGTAACCTTCCTTCGTAAAAAACATTTCAAGCATGGATGACACGCTCGGGTTATCTTCAATCACTAATATTTCCATTCCATTACCTCCAAGTTTTTTACTCTTTGTACAAAAAAGAATAAAACGAACCACTAGCTATTTCAATATTTTTTTAAAGATAACTTCGATTTCATAATGTATTAATAGTTTGGTCATAGTTTGTTCATTTGTAGTTGCTACGATAAGTACGTGGATATTTGAAGGCACATATCTAACAAATCATACCATAGGGAGGACAAGGAGTGAATTTTATAAAACGTGCCTTATTAATCGTGAAAAGAAATAGAAGGAGTGGGAAAAATGAAAAAAGAAAAGCGTTTACTTGTTAGTTTTTTGTCGATCGCAGTATTGCTATCACCTGCACTTATTCCAAGTGCTAGTGCAGCAGAATCAGGAAATGAAAGCTGGGATGAAAAAGGTGAACTGAAAGAGACAGATGTAAAAGACTTTGGTGGAGATTTCAAAGAAGGTAAAGGTAAAAAGCGTCAAAAGAAGAGAGCTGGAGAACGCAGTGAAAAGCTAATGGAGACAGTGAATGAGTTTGCTCCAGAGCTTACCGAGGAGTGGGAAGTAGCACTAGAGGAACGAAAAGAAGTAAAGGAGCAAATACAAGCTAATCGAGAAGGGAAAAAAGACGAGTATACATCTCTTTCTAAAGAAGAACGAGAACAGAAGCGAGCAGAGGAACGTGAAAATCATAATGAAAAAAATGAAGAAAGGAAAGCTATACAAAATCAGTTAAAAGATGCAATTGAAGCTGAAGATAATGAAGCAATAAAAGAAATTCTAGAACAAATGCTAGCTTCGTTTAAAGATTATAACGAGAAAATCAAAAGTGAACTACCCACCACTTAATAGATGGCGTCAGTAGATTACTTTGACCAAGACGAAACCCTTAGGAAGCTATTCTCTGTCCAAGGGTTTTTTCTATACGTTCATTTTCCTCAAAAGAATAAAACGAATCCCTAGCCATTTTCAATTTTTCTAAGATTCATAAGGTATTAATAGTTTGGTCATAATTTGTTCATATGTAGTTGCTACGATAAGTGCGTGGATAAAGAAGACACATCATTAACAAATCATATCATAGGAGGATAACGAGTGAATTTTATAAAACGTGCCTTATTAAGTGTAAAGGAAAGAAAAGGAAAAAGTTTGTTGCAAATTTTTATCTTCACAGTCATTTGTGTGCTTGTATTATCTGGATTAGCGATTCAGAGTGCAGCCGAAAAATCGAGTGAATTAGCGAGAGAATCGCTAGGAGCAGATATCACCCTTCAAATCGATCGCCAAGCGATGATGGAAAATATAAGAGAATCTGGAGGTAGCCCTCAAGATATGGAGACGGGTGTACCTCTATCAGAGGCGGAAAAAATTGCATCTTTAGACTATTTAAAGGGCTACAACTTTTTCACAAGTGAAGTTGCTTTAGCTAATGATTTTGAAGCTATTTCAACGGGTGATGACACAGAAGAAACAGAAGGAAATGGAAATCCATTTTCCGGAAATGATCGGATGGTCCAAGGTGATGTGAGTCTTCGTGGTGTGTTGTATTCTGATTCATCTGCCTCATTTATGAGTGGAGACTCTGTGTTAGAAGATGGAGAACATATTACAGAAGAAGACCTGGACGAAAACGTAGCAATGATTGAGAAAAATCTTGCTGAATTAAATAATTTAGAAGTCGGAGATACACTGACTCTCGGAAGTGCAGTAGAAGAAAACAGTTTGGAAGTTGAAATCATCGGTATTTATTCAACGACGGAGACATTAGATACTGGAGGTTTCGGTGGTCAAAATATAGCTGCAGATCCATATAACAGAATTTATGTTCCATACACAGCATCCTCTAAGTTGAGTTCTAGTGAAGAAACATCTGAACCGATGCTTGAAAGCGCAATTTACTACATTCAAGATCCATCTAAAATAGATGAATTTAAAGAGGAAGCTAAAGCTATTTCCGCCCTAAACTTTGATGGAGAATACCTGTTATCAGCAGATGACCAGGCTTATCAGCAAATGATGGGGCCGATTGAGAACGTTGCCTCATTTTCTAACAATGTCGTGTATCTAGTTGCCATTGCAGGCGCTATTATACTAGGTTTGATCGTTATGATGGCAATCCGAGAACGAAAATACGAAATGGGTGTTTTACTTGCAATTGGTGAACAAAAATGGAAGCTAATTGGTCAATTTGTTGCGGAAATTCTAATCGTAGCCATACTAGCACTTGGCATTGCTTCTGTAAGCGGGCAAATGGTGGCTGGGGCGATAGGAGACCAATTACTAGAGCAGCAGTTAACACAGGAACAAGAGCTAACAACTCAACCTGAATCCTTTGGTGGGAGATTTAGTGGTGGTCGTCCTGGTAGTAGTACTAATCAGCCTGTTGATGGTGTCGAAGCAATTGATGAACTTGAAATCAAAATTACTCCTCAAGACTTCGGACTGCTGGCTGTCATTGGGATGCTAATTGCTCTAATCTCAACCTTGATTCCATCTCTTTCTGTGCTAAGACTTCAACCAAAAACAATACTCACGAAACAAGAATAGGAGGTTAAGTAGATGAGTTTATTACAATTTAAAGATGTAAGCTATTGGTATTCGAACGATCGTAAAGAGTCAACTATTTTCTCAAAAGTGAACCTTGAGTTTGAAAAGGGCAAATTTTATACCATCGTTGGTCCCTCTGGCTCAGGTAAAACGACCTTACTCTCTCTTGCAGGTGCCCTAGACATTCCTAAGGAAGGCAAGATCCATTTTGATGGACAAGATATCGCAACCATCGGCTACTCGAAGTTTAGAAATCAGTATGTATCCATTGTGTTTCAATCATACAATCTATTACCTTACATGACGGCGCTTCAAAATATTGTGACAGCGATGGAAATCACGAAAGTAAAGAAAAAAAACAAAAGCGCATTCGCCTTAGACATGTTAAGAAAAGTTGGCATTTCAGAGGAGAAAGCCAAACAAAAGGTCCTTACGCTAAGTGGAGGCCAACAGCAACGCATCGCGATTGCTCGAGCTCTTTGTTGTGAAACAGACCTGATCATAGCTGACGAACCGACTGGAAATTTAGATGAAGATACAGCTCGAGATACTGTGAAGCTATTTCAGCATCTCGCTCATGAAGAGAATAAATGTATCATCGTCGTTACACACGATAACAGCATAGCTAATTGTTCAGATGTGATACTACGATTGTCAAAAGGCAATTTTCAAATAAGTTACAACAAAAAAACAAGAGTTTCAGGTTCTTTGTAATAGTAAGGACTTGCTGCGTTCTTGTGCAATGCTCCTTGCGTGGAGTACTGCTGATTTTGGTATTTCAATTAGATATTTAGGAAGAAATTACTTTGAAGAAGACTTACCGTATTAAGTGCCTTCTAGTCGTATTTCTAGTCGGTTGTGGTGATGGTACCTCAACTGACCTTAACAAAAGAAATACAACGAAGATGGCCAATTGGGTAACGCTCAACCTTATATATCAAACGATTGGGCGTTATTTTTTTAAACGTTATTATAAACTATCAGGTGAAACGACCCTACTCTCTCTAGCGGGTGCCCTAGACATTCCTAAGGATGGCATGATACATTTTGATGGACAAGGTATCGAAACCATTGGCCTCAACGTTTAGAATGATTGTGTTTCAATCATACAAACTATCACTACATGAAAGAGCTTCGAAATTTGTTACTGTAACGGAAATCACGAAAGGAAAGAAAAAAACAAAAGCGCAATCGTCTTAATGAAGATACATCTCAAGGAATTTTGAACTTATTTCAGCATTTCGCTCATGAGGAGAATAAATGTATCATCGTCGTTACATTCAATAACAGGATAGTTAATTGTTCAGATGTGACGCTACGATTGTCAAAAGGTAATTTCCAAATAAGTTCCACGAAAAACAAGAGTTTCAGGTTCTTTTAAAAGGGATTGCTGCGTTCTATCAATAATTTTATGAGGTGATCCATGTGTTTTTAGCTGATTTCTTAAGCACGCTTTATCCGATAAAAAAAGAATGGGAGCACATCCCGATTAACGATATATGTGTAAATATTGATAGTATCAAAAAAAATGATTTATTTATTTTTACAAAAGGACAACGTTTTGATCCTCATCTTTATTATAAAAAAGTCGAATTGAAAGCAGCTTTTTTTATTTCAGAAGTCCCATTGAATACAACTGTCCCTATGATTGTAGATCCCGACGTTTCTCGGAAAATCGGACTAATTGCTAGCTCGTTTTTAAATTCCCCATCAAAATCGTTCATTAATGTTGCGATAACCGGGACTAACGGAAAAACAAGCATCGGCCAAATCATCGATTATTTGTTTACTGATTTGCATCGAACCTCGTATATCGGCACACTAGGCTTTTTCATCGGAGGCGAACAAATCTTTATGAATAGGAAGACGCCGACCACTCCCCCTCCGATCGATTTGCAACGTATGCTTTTAATGTGCAGAAAGAAAAAAGTAGGTTTGAATGTTATGGAAGTATCAAGCCACGCCCTACAACAAGGTAGAGTGACTGGAATTGAGTATAAATATAATATTTTTTCAAATTTAACGTTAGATCACTTAGATTTTCACCAAACGATGGAAAACTATGCAAATTCAAAAGCATTATTGTTTAAAAACGCAACCGAGCAATCTTTTTCTATCATCAATATTGATGACCCTTATTCATTAAAAATGTGCCAAGAAACAAAAAGTAGAGTAATAACCTATTCAATTGATCGTGATAGTGATTGTAAAGCGGTAAATATTATGTTTTCTGAAAAAGGTACATCTTTTGATATTCTCTATAAAAATAAACGTTTGCCGTTTCAAACTAAATTAGTAGGTAAATTTAACATTTATAATTTATTATCGTGTATTTTAATCGGTTTTATGGAAGGTTTAAGTTATGAACATATTAAAGAAAAAATTGCTTCTTTTGAAGGTATTCCGGGTCGTCTAGAAAAAGTTCCTTCGCAAAAACGAAATGTTTTTATCGATTATGCTCATACTCCAGATTCGTTAGAAAATGTTTTAACTGCATTGAATGATTTTAAAAAAGAAGGAAAAATTTTAACCGTGTTCGGATGCGGTGGGGACCGAGATAAATCAAAACGATCTTTAATGGGTGAAGTTTCAGGTAGAATTAGTGATTTAACGATTGTTACATCTGATAATCCACGATCAGAAGATCCAAAAAAAATCTTGAATGAAATTGCATTCGGGTTACAACCGAAAAATTCTTTTTTATTAATCGATGATCGAAAAAAAGCCATAGCAAAAGCGATCGAACTGTCCACAGTAAAAGATTTAATTATCGTTGCAGGAAAAGGACACGAAACGTACCAAATTTTAAACGATCGAACCATCGAATTCGATGACAAAAAAATAACAGAAGAATTGTTATCTTTTATAAAAAATTAAAGTTCCAAGCAACGTATACGTTTCAATTAAAACAGGCACGTCCAAGGAACTTGGACGTGCCTGTTTAGCCTAATAGCAATAGTCTTTTCACATGTATAACTAAAACTAGAACTTCTTCCAAAGTTGACACGAATACCGTCGTCATTGAAGTTCTCAATTGTGCGATCTAAACAACAACTGGTAGAGAATTTGGTTCTTCGTCAGATCCTCAGGAATTTAAATCAGTTCCCCAGCACTTTAACGCCGAGGAACTGATATTTCTCAACCTTAATTAGCGGGCATTAGGAAATATTCTATCAACTGTTTCGTTAAATTCCTCTGCGAAGCCTTCAAAAGGCTCACCCTGTCTAAATTTTTCTCCATATTCTGTAAATCTTTCTGTCAAATCAGGGTTTGATGATACATACACGTTTTCAATATCCGAATCTGTAGACTTCACTTGATCTTCAACCTTCGTTTTAATATCTTCTGATACTTCTTCTTCTGCTTCATCACTTAAAACTACGGCAACATAGGCGTTACGATCCGTCACCAAAACCGACGCACTTTTTATTTCATCTAGATCAGTTATCAGATCTGCAGCATCGTCTGCTACATCTAAATTTGAGGCATTTCCGTTGTTGTCCATGTTATCTTCTTGACCAACATCAGGGGTGTCATTGTCATTCATTGCATCGTCCCCGTTGTTGTCCCCATTGGTATTACAAGCCGCCAGTGTTAAACTTAGCACACAAGCTGTAGTGAACAATGTGATTAACTTCATTAAAATTCCTCCTCTAAAAGTACTTACGGTATTAAAATAACCATATAAATTTTTTTTATGTAGAGTAAATTCCACAAACATAAATTCTTGAAATAATTGATTTTTTATCACCGTTATTTTCAGGAGCGCAGATTCAACTACTTGGAAGCTTTCACAGTCTGATCCTTTGGTTACAGGGCCGGTTTTGAAAAATCCACCTTTAGTAAAATTAGTGAATGATGACTATGGGAGAATTGGAATATTTCTAGGTGGATTAATGAACACTTTAAATAGTTATTGTTTTTGGGGAGTATATGATCAAGGGGTTGATTGGTTTGAGACGCCAAAACTCATGTGCTCGTTAGCATGGAAATAAAACAAATGTGATTGCTTGTTAATGACAATTGTCTTGTCCCAGTTTGAGCTAAGATCGTCAAAATAGCTAGTTGTCACAAATTCGTAAAAAACAAGCGTCATATTGTGAAGTTTTTCACAATATCTATGCTATACTATTCATGTAAGACAAGTAATAAAAAAAGTTGCAACACCATTTTTTTTAATTCGAATTGTGAATAATTTCACAAAGTAATCATAGGAGATGATCGGTATGAGTTGGTTAAAAGGTCCGAAAATGGCAATGGTATGGGCGGTAGTGAGAATTTGGCTAGGTGTGCAATGGCTTCAAGCAGGATTTGGAAAAGTGACTGGTGATTTTGATGCATCAGGCATGATTAATGGAGCGATCGCAAATGCGAGGGGAGAACATCCTGCCGTTCAAGGATGGTACGCATCATTTCTTCAAAACTTCGCTTTACCAAATATAGAGTTATTTAATGTGTTAGTTCCATGGGGGGAATTGTTGGTTGGTCTTGGTTTAATCCTAGGTTGTCTAACGGTTCCGGCTTTAGTTGCAGGAGCATTTATGAATCTTAACTTTTTGTTAGCTGGAACAGTTAGTACCAATCCTAATTTATTTACAGTAGCAATGGTTCTGTTATTAGTTGGTTCAGCAAGTTACTACTGGGGGGCAGATCGGTATGTCATGCCATTTATTAAACAACGCCTGTACAAAAACAACATTCAAACTAATCACAAAAAAATAGCGATGGGATCTTAATCCATTTTAAAAACAGCAGCGCCCCCTATGAGGAGTGCTGCTGTTTTTTATGAAGATAGCCAAAAGGTATGCTATAGATAACTAAAGAATCAACACAAGTACATTTCACGAATATGGAATAAGGCGTTTCTCCTCAGTTTTTATTGTATAGTTGACACACTAAAAGTATCCAATTTAAGTTGTCTAAGGGGTATAAAATAAGTTAATAAGTCTTATAGGAAAGTGCTATAATTCCGACGTCGTTTTCTGTGTTATTCTGAATTTATAAGCATTAGGTCAGAGGGGGTATTTGAGAAGACATGCAGAAAATGAATGAAGATGTGCTAAGAAAAAAAAATAAACTTCAGTTTCGATTAGGTAAATATAAAGGTTATATGCGAGGGATAGTATTAACGCTAGTGTTGGCAGTTGTGGCTAATCAAGTTGCCAGTTTTCCTTTTTTCTCTATTATGGGGATTATGATTATTTCGATTATGTTAGGAATGCTCTGGAGAACGTCCATGGGAACACAAGACCAAATAGTTCCTGGTGTTACATTTAGTAGTAAATATCTCCTGAGAGCCGGAATTATTCTTATGGGTTTACGTTTGAATCTTAGTCAAATTTTTGAATCAGGTCTCTCTGTTTTATTAATTGATAGCATAGTCATTGTATTTACGATGTTGGTGATGGTTGGATTAGGAAAGCTATTGAATGTAGATAGTCAACTTAATACGTTAATTGCTGTTGGAACGGCCGTTTGTGGTGCGGCTGCAATCGTAGCGGTTGCTTCTGTTATTAAAAGTAAAAAGGAGTATACTGCTATAGCAGTCGCCTGTATTGCCATATTAGGAACAATAGGAGCCTTAGCCTATATTTTTTCCTATCCTTTACTTAACCTTGATTCATATAGTTATGGGGTACTTGTTGGTGCTACATTACATGAATTAGCCCATGTTATTGCTGCAGCGGTACCAGGTGGAGACGTTAGTAGTGAAACAGCTATTTTAGTCAAGTTGGGGAGAGTGGCCTTATTAATTCCTGTAGCTATTATTCTCGGCTACATTTATACAAAAAAAGATAAAAAGGGTAAACAAGATAAATATTCTCTTAAAACTCTTCCTGTTCCTTGGTTTATTTTAGGATTCCTTGGTATGAGTTTTATCAACACATATATCCCTTTGCCTGAAACTCTTGTGAATGCTCTTATTTTGGTTAGCGTTTTTCTATTATCGATGGCTATGGCTGGATTGGGATTAAGTATTAAATTCAGTGACTTTAAGAAAACTGGTTTTAAACCTGTTTTAGTTGGAGTGGTAGGATTCATTTTATTAGCAGCTCTCGGCCCTGTACTTCTTTTATTGGTGTGACAGTGTGTCACTAAAAAAATATTATTTATCTAGGATTTATACGTTTTGAAAAGGGTAAAAGCATGGTGGGAAGTGTCCCTCCTGTATTGTGAGATTTTTTGAACTATACATTATAGTATAATGTAGGTACAGGGGATCAATAGCAGGGGGAATGAGATGAACTTCGAACATTTAAACGTATTTTACGTAGTTGCGCAGGGAAAAAGCTTTTCTGAGACAGCAAAGATATTACATCTCTCACAACCAAGTATCAGTATACAAATTCAACAACTTGAAAATTCACTGAATACAAAACTATTTGAGCGAACAACGAAACGTATATCTTTAACTCCATCTGGAAAGTTGCTTTATAAGCATGCTGACAAAATATTAAACTTAATTCATGAAACAAAAAAGGATATTGCTTTACTTTCAGAGTCGATTCATGGCGATCTAATCATCGGAGCAAGTTTAACGATAGGCGGATATATTCTGCCTTACATACTAGGAAAATATAAAAAAGAATTTCCGAACGTGAATATAATATTGAAATTAGACAATTCTGATCAAGTAATGGAAAAGCTGGCTAATAAGGAAATTCACTTAGGTTTTGTAGAATCATTGAAGAAATACCCGACAGTACAGCAGATTCCTTTTATGGAGGATGAACTCGTTATTATTACACCTAATAAACGGGATCATCTGCTGGCTAATGGGAGTGCTGTCATTACAGTCGACGAGCTCTTTTCTTTACCCATGATAATGAGAGAACAGGGATCGGGTACAAGGCAGGTCATTGAGGAAATCCTACTAAAGCATCATCTCGATCCTGCAAAACTAAATATCATCTTAGAACTTGAAAATACGGAATCCATTAAATCCGCAGTTGAATCGGGTATGGGTATATCAATCATTTCAAAGGCAGCAATTAAAAAGGAACTGCAATTAGGCTTACTCTCGGAGATGTCCATTCAAGGAATACATCTGAAAAGGGAATTTTCATTTATTTATAATGAAGAAACGTTAACGTTGCCAAGTGAATCGTTTTTATCTAATTTTCAACAATATTACCAAATTCAACAATCTACATATAAATAATTCTTTAGATTAAAAAATAAGGGACTACCTCGCTTTGAATGAGGTGTCCCTTAAGTGAAAGGCGAGAGTTAAGAAACCGATTGTTTGTTATCTAGCACTACATTGGTAGTCCTTTCAGAATGATCGACAACTACACAAGCTGATGCGTCGCCAACGACGTTAACAGAGGTTCTAAACATATCTAGAATTCGATCAACACCTGCAACAAGAGCAATACCTTCTAATGGCAAATTGACAGAAGCTAGTACCATCGTTAACATAACAAGTCCAGCACCTGGAACACCTGCCGCTCCAATAGAGGACAATGTTGCAACTAGCGCGACGGTCAGGAGTTGAGTAAACGTCAGATCAATTCCGAAGTATTGAGCAATGAACATGACGGTAATCCCTAGATAAATGGCGGTTCCATCCATGTTGATTGTCGACCCTAATGGTAAAACAAAACTACTCGTCTCTTTTGACACACCGAGGTTTTCTTGGGTATTTTTTAGTGTAACAGGCAAGGTGCCTGAACTACTAGCTGTAGTAAATGCTACAATGCCGGCAGGGTAAATCCCTTTTAGGAATTTAATAGGGCTCATCTTCCCAAGTGTCTTAACTGCTATAGAATATATGATAAGTACATGAAACGCTGATGCGACAACCATTGCTAATATAACTTTTAATAGTGGTAACAAAACGGACATTCCATAGGTACCAACTATTGGCGCAAGTAAGCCGAAAATACCAATAGGTACTAATTTCATGACGATCCCAGTGATTTTATACATAACTTCTGCTAATCCTTCGAAGAATTTCTGTACAGTTGATGCTTTTTCGCCTGCACTTATGATCCCTACTCCTATAAATATAGCAAGAAATATAACTTGCAATATCGCACCAGAACTCAGAGCTTCAATGGGGTTTGTTGGAATAATGTTTAGTAAAGTAGAAACAAAGCTGGTGGTTTCTGTAGCTGTAAATTCTTCGGTATCAAGAGTAATGCCGGTGTCGGTCCCAGGAGAAAAAATAAAGGCAGCGCCTAAGCCGATTACAATGGCGACAAAGCTGGTACCTAAGTAATACAAAATTGTTTTTCCGCCTAAACGACTTAATTTTTTAATATTGCCTGCACTAGTGATCCCTACAATGATGGTTGAAAGAATTAATGGAACAACAATAAACATAATTAATCTTAAAAATAAATCGCCCAGTGGTTGAAAAAATGTTGCATTTTCTCCGAGGATAATTCCCACAACTAAAGCCATAACGAAGCTAACAACAATTAGAAACATGAAATTCATTTTCACTTTCACCTTAACTCCTCCTCCAATGGTATTAATTGATGCAAGGTATAGATGCTACTTGATATGTGTATTGGTTTGGTAATCTAATAACGATCTAATGAAGACGCTTTCATTTTTAGGAGATAAAAACACTTCTGTTGATTTAACCAACTATAGGAATACCAAAAGAGGCTCGTTCCCTTCAATCGATCATGCAAACCGTTCATTTCCCAGAAAATGAACGTATTTTTGATGCAAGAAACATCGACAAAAAGACTGGAACGACAAATAGCGATCTGCTTTTTTCTTCATATGATCAACCGTTTCATCAAAACGTAGGTGATTAATCCTGAAAAATGGGCGGATTTCGTGATGAGGATGAAACCATATTTCTCGGTGATGAAATGGAGCTTATTGTTTAATAGAAGGCACCTTTCTTGTACAGGATGTGTTTTTTTCGCTTAGCATCGTACTAGAATAGGTGCCTCTTTTTTATTCATTTAATAAAACTAGTTAACTCACGGATGTGGAGTTAAAATGAAGTCACATTACTTCTATCAGTGATGGTCTCATGTTTATTAAGAATAGGAACATTTACATCAACTGTGTCTGGGTATTTAATGCCTGCACCGGTATTAAGGACAACAACTGTTTCATTCTCTTTTATCCAACCTTCATTTCGTAGTTGACGCGCAGCTAAGAATGCAGCTGCTCCTTCTGGACAAATGAAAGCACCTTCTTTTTGTGAAATCTGTTTTTGTTCTTCTATAACAGCTGTGTCGTTTACTGACACGGCACATCCTCCCGTTTCGTAAACTGCATTTAATACTAAGAAGTCACCTAATGCTTTAGGAACGTTTATACCAAAGGCAATGGTTTCGGAATCATTCCAAAATTCAGACTCTGTTTTTTGCTCTTCCCATGCTTTTACTATTGGTGCACAGCCCTCTGATTGGACAGCAACCAGTCTTGGCATTTTTTCTTCAATCCAACCTAATGCTTGGAGTTCTTTCAGAGCCTTGTAGATACCAATCAAACCTACACCTCCACCAGTAGGATAAAGAATAACATCAGGAACTTCCCACTGTAATTGCTCAACGATTTCAATTCCCATCGTTTTCTTTCCTTCGATGCGGTATGGCTCTTTTAAAGTAGACACATCAAATAGATTGTAATCTTTAACCGCTTGTGCAACAATTTTTCCGGCATCACTAATTACCCCGTCTACTAAATATAAATTTGCACCAGAACTAGCACACTCATTTCGAGTAATCTTCGGTGCGTCAACAGGCATTACAATCGTTGACATAATGCCAGATCTGGAGGCGTAAAGAGACCAAGCTGCACCAGCATTTCCATTCGTGGGCATAGCCAGTTCTTTAATACCTAGCTCTTGTGCTTTAGAAATTCCGACTGCTGCACCGCGGGCTTTAAAAGTTCCTGTGGGAATGATCCCTTCATCTTTCATATATAATTGACTAATGCCCATATGTTCGCCGAGTGCTTTCATAGCTACTAGAGGGGTCATGCCTTCACCCATGGAAACCACGTTCTCTTCCTTTTGAACAGGTAACAGCTCATGATAACGCCAAAGGTCATTTCTTCTTCCAATCAGATCTGACCGCTTCCAATTTTTTGCTAAGGCAGGTAGGTCATATGTGACAAGCAATGGTGAACCACATTCACATAGTTGATTGATTATGTTGGCGTCATACGTAGAAGAACACTTAGGACAGTATAGATGAGAAATATAGCTAAATTTCATTAATATATCCTCCTATTCGAAAAATTTTGACTCTTAAACATCTTAACATAATAATTTACTTTTAATTCTGAATTTTATATATTTACTTATAACTCTTTGTTATTTCATAGATTAAGAAAACTAATAGATGAATGATTATGTTAACGGGAATTGGTGTCAAGTGGCTAAAAAAAGATGACATCGGAACCATACCGGCGTCATCTGATCGTAGTTTAATTACAGTTCAATGGGTGTTTTTTGTCGATTATAACATCCAGTTAAGCATACGAATGTATGCCAGTAATAATTAAATTTCCAAACGCTTGGTCATACGTAGTTGGACAGTGCATTATCTGATTTATCGAGTATAAAGGACTTTTTATCATAAAATCTTTTTCGAGGTTTAATTATTTTCTGCAACACTTGTATATCTTATGTATTAGAGTAATCACAGACATCCCCGTTTAATCATCAACGGGGATCTGTTTTTAAATGAATAGTAACAATGACGAACGATTATTTTTTTGGTCGTTTATTCATCTCTCGTTTGGAAATGATGTCACCATGGGCAGCCAGTTCACGTGAAAATTCTTCGTTTACGTTTTCAGGAGCAATTTTTAATCCTTTTGGTGTTTGGGGTAATGAGTTTTTGTTATTGCTAGTTGCTCGATGTTTGTTTGCTCTACCCATTACAAAACCTCCTTTTTATTCGGTATTCGCTTTTAGTATGGATGATGGCTTCAAATTTTATGAAGTATATTTTATCCATCAAAGAGATGTAATTGAATAAAAACGAATCAATTTTGCCATAGTAAAACGAGTTGTTTGCTTAAAAAAAGCAAGGGGAGTGATAAACAATGGAAGACCACACACAAATGAGCTGGAAAGAAGATAATATTATTTCTCAATTGCATAACTCTGTGGATAATGCCACGACAGCTGTAGGTCAAGCTCAATCGCATCCTACAGAGCAGTTGATCCAACAAGCACAGAAAATGATTGAGCATGCAGATCGTTCGGTCACAAATGCTCTTCAAAATCGAGGGAACTTGGAACCCATCAGTAGACTTCAGGAGCAGTTGAATCAAAATAAGGAGAAACTAAACCGGTTGCATTAGCGGTAAATTTATACAACTATAAATAAACAGCCTGATTCTTAATTGAATCAGGCTCATTTGGCTACACTTATAGGTGTGACATGTGCGGTTTACTTAGTTGGTGGAATTCACCATGTGTAGGAGGGAGGCGCGATCTTGTTGAACATTTTCAATTCATTTCAAAAGGCACTACAGATACCTGTCCATATCGCTTCCTCAACTTCCCATAAAATAGCTAAGCATTCATATGAATCAAAAGCACGATCACGGTGGCAGCAGCAAGAACTTAATCAAGAAACTGTATTAAAGTGGAAAGAGAGTGTCCAGGAATTATATGAAAGTAAATCATCCGTTACCTGTTCTTCCGAAAATGAACTTGTCAGGAAGATCAAGCAGAAAACGAATGAACATAATCGAAATAATGTTACAAGAACAGCAGCGTATCTTGCTTTTTATCAAGATCATCCTGAAGTTCATTGGGCGCTGTTAGCTCATCTAGTATCGCGGAACGGTGGGTGGAATATGACGGATTTGAAGGGTAGCTTATTGGAGAATATTTTTACGACGAAAGCAAAAAAAGATTTTTTTATGTTTTTAGAGTGT
The DNA here is from genome assembly GCF_040801915.1 of Jeotgalibacillus marinus. Lineage (NCBI taxonomy): Bacteria > Bacillati > Bacillota > Bacilli > Caryophanales > Caryophanaceae > Jeotgalibacillus > Jeotgalibacillus marinus. The sequence goes on from NZ_JBFMIA010000008.1 coordinate 49,971, forward strand.
GCCAATGCGTTTATTTTCCATGATGCTTATCCTCAACTCCTTTTGTATGAACAAAGTAAAGAAAAACAAAGGAATCACTTCCATTTGTTACCTGAATTTGGTGTGTCTATTTTTATGAAACCTGTTTGGGACTCTTTTTTACGAGATCGAGACTCACAGTTACTAACGATTGCGCTGATTATCAACGAGCAGCATTATATAGAACAACGTATTGTCTCAAACGAGTATTATAAAGAAAATGTTTTTGAAACGTCATTGTTTGAAATGCAAGAACTATTTCATTTTACAAACGTGATTTTTCCTTATAAATTGCGCAAGAATAGGACCAATCTTATCGGTTTAAATGTGAGTCATTTTGCTCCTGTTGAAAAAAGAATTGAGCTTGGTAAACGTCTATATGTCATGTTGTTTGAAATTCAATTCATTTTTGAAGATATCATGTTATTTGTAGACGTTACACCGCATACTGGTTCACGTTCTGATTATTGGCCTCAAACCTTTTCTGCTGAAAAGACTAATGGTTCACGACTAAAAGAGATTTCTTTGACGAGTGAAAGTGAAAGTTCACAACCAGCCATTTTCAGCCCTCCTTTAGAAGGCACTTGGGGAGACGTTAGTCATAAATTTATCGACGGAGATTGGTATCAAACGAAGGAAGTATTTCATTTTTTTTCTCAGGTGAAACCACCAAAAAAATTCGAGAAAACACTTGAATACAGTCATACGATTCATAAAATTCAAGCGGGAACCTTTTTTTGGGGCTTGGGTAAGAACTTGATGGGAGGATGATATTTCACATGTTGAGACCTTGCTATATACCGATCCAATAGAATTATGCTAGGATTGGTTGAAGGAGTGAAACAAATGCTTTCTTCCTAAGGCAAGAAGATAGATGATGGACTCCATAGAAAAGAAGAGCAGGTGTATAACATGATTGAAATAAAGACTTCCACACTCAGTGACGGGGAGCTCAATAGAGGGGTATTCGCAAAACGTGATATATCAAAAGGTGAGATTCTACATGAAGCGCCGGTACTACCATATCCTAATGAGGAACATGTTTTCATAGAGAAAACGTTGCTTGCTGATTATGCGTTTGAGTATGGAATTAACCATAGTGCAATTGTTTTAGGGTATGGTATGTTGTTTAACCACTCCTACGAGCCGAATGCAGCTTATGATATTAATTTTGATAACCATACGTTTGACTTTTATGCTTACAAAGATATTAAAGCAGGTGAAGAGGTCCTAATCAACTATAATGGCGAGGTCGATAATAATGATCCATTATGGTTTAATCAGGAAGAGACTGAGAGTGGCAAAACAGAAAACGAGTAATTTTTCACAGATAAGGTGTCGTAAATGGTATGAGTTTTTTGTTTCGTCAAATGGATTTTGAAATAGAAGGAGAATGGATCGTTTGAACAATAATAATGAAAAAAGTGAGTTACCTGCAAATTATGAGGAATTAAAAAAATCAGCAAATCGTACATCTAATTGGAGAGAACGTTTAGATGCTGTTGTCGAGCTTGGTCAGTGGAAAAACAAGCAAATCATCGATATATTAACGCATAGAATGAATACTGATGCTGTGTATAAAATTAGAGAAGCTTCTTTTCGTAAGCTAAAAGAACTAGGTGAAGATGTTCAACTACCACCAAGAAAAAAAGGTGAATTGATTAAAGGCGTAACTAAAATCTTGTTGAGAATAAAAAAGAGTTTATCACAAGATCATACGTATGAAGAGTTCAAAGAGAAGTTAAAAAAGATGCGACTAGATGTGTATGACACCTATGAAGGTGAACAAGGCGCTGATTTTGATAAATGGTTAGAAAGTACATGGGCGGAGTTACCAACTAAGTAATGTCACTCAGCAATAAGTGTTCTTATACGTTGAATGCCGAGCATGATAGACACTAAAATTAGTCAAATGAAAGCAGGCACGTCCAAATTCCTTGGATGTGCCTGTTTTCATTTGAATGATTCGATTTCAAATGTTGTTTAAAGAGTCAAATTTCTCTAAGACTAGTAACTAGGAGAATAGTTTTTGTGACTATATTGAACTGAAAGACATAATAAATAGATTTTTATATGTTTAAATGCCTAAAAAATACTCTTTTGAAAAATAAGACATTTCACTCAAGGAAGAAAAGAAGAATAACAGAATATTTAGTAATGTTATAAATTTTAGTAGAAGCGCTAATATATAGGAGGTGGATGGTCCTCAAGCGCACAAATCATAAAAAGGGGTTGGAATAAGAAATGATAAAAAGTAGGTTAAGATCAATCCTTGTTTTACTTTCTGTTTTACTCGTATTCTCTTCATTCGGGATGGGAGCAGGGGCCAATACTAATTCGTTTAAAGAAGCACCACAGCTTGCTGAGCTTTTCGGAGATTTTAATTTTGATTCGAACAAAAGTACATCGGTAATCGTTGAACTCGACGAACCGTCTATTATTGAAGCTAAGAACCAAGGCACGAGTCAGTCGGAAGAAAATCTTAAAAATGAACGGAATAAAGTCAAAGTTGATTTAGATAAAAAGGTATCAAAAGCGGAAGTAAATCGTGAATATGATTATGTATTTTCAGGTTTTTCAGTTGAGCTTCCTGCAAGTGAAATTCCGGCTTTATTGTCTGTAGAAGGAGTAAAAGCTGTTTATCCAAACGTTTCATATACCACAACAAGTGTCGGCGAAGGAGAAGTTATCTCTGAAGAGTTCTTCAGCCCAGAGATGTTTGACAGTGCACCATACATTGGATCAGAAGAAGCTTGGGATGCGGGTTTTACGGGTGAGGGTGTGACTGTTGCTATCATTGATACTGGTGTTGACTATACGCATCCTGATTTAGAGCATGCGTTTGGCGATTATAAAGGCTGGGATTTGGTTGATAACAACAATGATCCACAAGAAACACCAGCAGATGACCCTAGAGGAGATTCAACGTATCATGGAACTCATGTTGCGGGAACAGTTGCAGCAAATGGTATGATCAAAGGTGTAGCACCTGATGCAACACTTCTTGCTTACCGTGTGCTTGGCCCTGGTGGCACTGGCTCAACAGAAGATGTAGTCGCTGGGATTGAAAAAGCTGTACTCGATGGTGCAGATGTGATGAACCTTTCATTAGGGAATACACTTAATAGTCCTGACTGGGCAACATCCATTGCACTAGATTGGGCAATGGCAGAAGGAATTGTAGCCGTTACATCAAACGGTAACAGTGGTCCAACCAATTGGACAGTAGGTTCACCAGGAACATCTCGTGAAGCGATTTCCGTTGGTGCAACACAGCTTCCATACAATGTTTACAGCTCTGAGCTAGTTACTTCTGAAGGAGTAAGCTATCCATCTGCAAAAGTAATGGGCTTTCCGAATGACGAAGAATTACTTGCTCTAAATGAAGGTGAGTATGAGTTTGTTGACGTAGGGTTAGGAGCAGAGGAAGACTTTGCAGGAAAAGATCTTACGGGAAAAATTGCGCTCATTAGTCGTGGAGAATATGCATTTGTTGATAAAGCAACGAATGCCAAAAACGCAGGGGCAATAGGAGCGATTATTTATAACAATATCGATGGCGAACATGTGGATGTTCCTGGTATGGATGTTCCAACAATAAAAACAACACTAGCAGACGGTCAAAAGCTTTTAGCTGAGCTTGAAGCTGGCAACGACACCGTTTCATTTAACATTGATTTTTCACATGAAGCTGATGAAACAATGGCTGACTTCTCATCTCGTGGTCCAGTTGTGGATACATGGATGATTAAACCAGACGTGTCCGCACCGGGTGTGAATATCACGAGTACCATTCCAACACATGACCCATCAAATCCACATGGGTATGCTGCTCTGCAAGGTACGAGTATGGCATCACCACACGTAGCCGGTGCTTCTGCTATCCTATTACAAGCACATCCAGATTGGAATGTGGATGACGTAAAAGCAGCACTAATGAACACAGCTGATAATTTAATAAACCCAGAAACAAGTGAAGATTACGCTCACAATACACAAGGTGCAGGTAGTATCAGAATAGTAGACGCAATGGAAACGACGACACTTGTAACGGATGCCAGTCATTCATTTGGTGTATTTTCTAAAGATAACGGAAAGCAAGTTGAGAAGAATCACTTTACGATTAAAAACCTTTCTGAAACAAAACAAACGTATTCATTTGATGTGGACTTTGGCAAACAAAGCGAAGCAATTAAAGTAAATAACAGCAATAACCTTAAAGTGAATGCTGGGAAATCAAAACAAGTGAATCTGAATGTTCAAGTTGATGCAAGCAAACTTGATCCTGGTTATTATGAAGGGTCAATCAAAGTGTCTAATGGCGATGAGGTCATTGATGTTCCGACGATCCTGTTTGTTAAGGAACCAGACTATCCTCGTGTTTCAAGCATGGGTGTAGAACAAAATAGTGATGAGTTCACAATCAGTGGATACTTCCCAGGTGGGGCTGAACAAGTTGATCTATTCATCTACGCATCGAATGCAGATGGCGCACCACTTGCCTATTTAGGAGATATCGCAATCGTAGAAGATGTTGAAGCTGGTTTTCAAACATTTGCTTGGGATGGTAAAGTTGGCGGTGTGAAGCTAGAAGCAGGCTATTACAACATTTATGCGTACGCAACAAAAGCAGGTCAAACGGATCTAGCAGGGGTTAACTTTTTACTAGAATAACTAAAAAACCAGTACTTACACAAATTTTTGTGTAAGTACTGGTTTTTTCATGTCTAGGAAAATAGATTGATGTAAATGCCAATATTCATAATCAAACCAATGTACACAATGGTCGAAAATGAAAAAACAACAACCCAACCCAAGAGAAGATAGGAGCTGTGCGAAAAAATGATGATGGCGTTTTGATTGGTTTTCAAACAGAATCAGGGATTCGTGTGTGTTTTAATCGATTTTTTCGGATGTGAACCTACTAATACAAGAGTCATGTATTAATTTTAGATATAGTGTAAAAAGTTAACGAGATTAAGGCATTCCGTTGACACTTACATAAGAGGGTCATATGGTAAGAAAGAAAGAACTTAGAAAAGGAACGATGACTATGAAGGTAGCGGTTGGAATTGATATTGGTGGGACTAAAATAGCCATTGGGTTAGTAAGAGAGGATGGAAAGGTTCTAAAAGAAATAGAATTTCCAACGAACGTTGACGGAGGACCAGATCAAGCCCTTGAAAAGATGATTCAATATATAAAGTCCTTGTATACCGTAGAACCAAATATTATTGGGATTGGTATAGGAAGTCCTGGGCCTCTCGATACAAAGGCAGGAATAGTTCTTGAACCTCCGAATCTTCAAAGCTGGCATGGCTATCCTTTAGTACAGAAAATTGATAGCGCTTTCCGAACGAAGGTGAAGCTAATAAATGACGCAGATGCAGCGGCGTTCGCAGAATACTATTATTCTCATAGAAGTGTATATTCACATATGATATATGTCACCGTTAGCACCGGTATTGGCGGAGGATTAATCCTAAATGGCGAACTGTATGAAGGAGTGCTATCAGGTGCTGGGGAAATCGGTCATATGAGTATGGCGTCTAATGGTCCTCTTTGTGGATGTGGAAAAATCGGCTGCCTTGAGGCTTTTTCTTCTGGGACCGGTATGATGAATACTTGGAAAAAGAAGTTAGAGAGCTTACAGCAACCCTTTGACCCTGATTGGACGGGAAAAGACCTATTTGAACAAGGTGCAAGCGGAGAAACGACAGCTGCAGAAGTGGTGAAGAGCGGAGCGGATTATCTGGCAAGGGGAATCAGCCAAGCGGTTCAACTTCTTAATCCAGAGCTTGTTGTCCTTGGTGGTGGCATCGTACTGGCACAGCCGACCTTTTATCAACAAGTTGTCCAAGCTGTTCCTAATTATTTACTAGATCATCACAAACGAAATATTGTTTTCGCTATAGCTGAACAAGGTCGTACCGCAGGATTTAAAGGAGCAGCAGCCGCTGTTCTTGCGGAATAAATTGCTGGAAAAGGGTGTATAACATGACAGAAAAACGAAAAGCCCATATTATTTCCCACTCTCACTGGGATCGAGAATGGTATTTACCTTTTGAGAAACATCGTTTTTATCTCGTGAAATTAATGGATAAAGTTCTAGATATGTTTGCCTCAAACACAGGTTTTAATAGTTTTCATCTAGATGGACAAACGATCTTGTTAGAGGATTACCTCGCCATTCGTCCGCATAGAAAAGAAGAGTTGAAAAAATATATTAAGGAGAGTCGTATTCATATTGGTCCATGGTATGTGTTGCAAGATGCGTTTTTAACAAGTAGTGAAGCGAATATTCGTAATCTTCTCTATGGATTACAGGATGCGAAAGAGTATGGACAAGTTTCTAAAATCGGTTATTTTCCTGATACATTTGGGATCTACGGTCAAGCTCCTCAACTATTAAAGCAAGCAGGAATTAACGCCGCAACGTTTGGTCGAGGTGTAAAGCCGACCGGTTTTAACAATACAGTTAGTGATGCAGTAAACTTTGAATCGCCTTTTTCTGAGCTAAAATGGGAATCCCCTGACGGTTCATCTGTATTAGGCATCTTGTTTGCTAATTGGTATTCAAATGGAAATGAGATTCCTACGGAGCCTAGTGAAGCAGAGGCCTTTTGGCAGCAAAAATTGAAAGATGCAGAGAAATATGCCTCTACAAACCATCTTCTTTTTATGAATGGATGTGACCATCAACCTGTTCAAGTGGATATTCCTGAGGCACTGCAAATGGCTAATGAGCTTTATCCTGACGTTGAATTTGTCCACTCTAATTTTGATGAGTATGTTCAAGAGCTACAAATGTCGTTGCCAGAAAAGCTCCAAACGATTAAAGGCGAACTTCGAAACCAAAGGACAGATGGCTGGTCTACTCTTGTTAATACTGCTTCAGCAAGAATCTATTTAAAACAAATGAATCAGGTTTGCCAGACATTATTAGAAAAAGTAGCGGAACCGTTATCGGTATTTGCTCATCTTTTGGGAGGCGAGTACCCTCGTGATTATTTACGTTATTCTTGGAAGCTGATGATGGAAAACCACCCACATGATAGCATCTGTGGCTGTTCTGTCGATGAAGTTCATGAAGAAATGGTCACACGTTTCAAGAAAGTACAGCAAACAGTAGAAATGATTGTTTCTGAGAAAACGGAACACATTGCCACGGAAATTGACACATCAGAAGCTGGTTTAACGAAAGGTGACATTCCACTCGTTGTGTTTAATACTTCTGGAAATAAACGTGACATGGTAATTGAAAAAGTAGTGGAAATCGAAAAAGTTTATTTCTCCAACATGCATTTTTCTGAAATCCGTGACCATTTGATGGCGAAAGAAGTGCCGAACTTTACTCTTATTAATTCGAAGAAAGACGTTATTCCTCATACAGTGAAAGATATGGGCGTCCATTTTGGCTATGAACTCCCTGATCAGGACTTCCGTCAGCCTTATTTTGCAAGAAAGATAAAGGTTATTTTCTCGGCTGAACAACTGCCGCAACTAGGGTATCAGACTTACTTTTTAACAGAGTCTCAAGAAACTGACAGAGGAGGTTCGTTGTTAACAAATGAGAGAACCCTTGAAAATCAGTATGTTCAGGTCCTGATTCATGATAATGGATCCTACACCTTGAAAGATAAAAAAACGGGCCACTCGTACGACAGATTAGGTATTTATGAAAATACTAGTGATATTGGAAATGAATATATGTTTAAAAAACCTGCTAGTGAAGTCCCACTGACAACGGAAAAACTTGGAGCGGAGATCAGAACGATTGAAGATTCTAGTATCCGTTCATGTATTGAAATCAAACACGTATGGGAAGTTCCACAGGAAGCTGGACAGACGTTTGAAGAAGAAAAAAATAACCTTGTTTGGCATCCCGATCGTAATGCCGCACGTTCGAATGAAACGACTATACTTGAAATGGTCACACATTTAACACTCGAAACAAATGCAAGAGGGCCTAAGGTGAAAGTAACCATCAACAATCAATCAAAAGATCATCGTCTCCGTGTGTTATTTCCAACCAATTTGAAAACCGATCATCATTATGCTGACAGTATTTTCGAAGTAGTGAAACGTCCGAACCATCCTGAAATAGAATGGGAGAATCCTAGCTTCGATCACCATCAACAGGCTTTTGTCTCCGTTTCAGACGAGCAAGTTGGCTTAACGATTGCCAATAAAGGGCTGAATGAGTATGAAATTCTTGAAAAAGACACGACCATCGCTGTGACCATTTTGCGTTCTGTTTCGGAATTAGGAGATTGGGGATACTTCCCAACACCGGGGGCACAGTGTTTAGGAGAAAACCATGTCGAATTTATGCTTATCCCACATCAAGAGTCTGTTATTGATTCGGAAGCCTATAAGATAGCCTATGATTTTCAAATACCTGACGTAACGGTTCAAACGGATATTCATCAAGGATCTGTCCCATTAAGTGGGGAGTTTGTAAGTTGGGGAGGAGACAAATCTTCCTTTTCTAGCTTGAAATTAGCAGAGGAAAAGGATGATATTATGGTTCGATTCTTTAATCCTTCAGGAACTAAATCTTTACTTTCTGTTCAAAGTAAAAAAGCTCACAATTACTATCAAAGCAATATTATAGAAGAATCCATAAGAAATCTTGGAGAAAAGGCGAGCAGTCAAACGGTAAACCCATATGAAATATTCACTATTGGGATTTCAACAGGAGAGGGAGGGCGATGACAGTGATAAAAAATACCCCTACTTCATTAACAAAATTAATTGATCGAGTGAAAGAAACGTTCCCGGATGATGAAAAGCTACAAACCATGTTTGAGCAATGTTTTCTAAATACCTATGAAACAACGTTAAAGCCAAAAGAAGATGGGACAACTTTTGTCATAACAGGAGATATACCCGCCATGTGGCTTCGTGATTCTGCCGCACAAGTAAGGCCCTATCTGATTGCGGCAGAGGAAGACGAGGAAATGGCCAATCTCATTGAAGGGGTTGTGCGACGTCAAATTCGCTATATCAATGAAGACCCTTACGCTAATGCGTTTAATGAAGAACCTAATGGAAATGGATATCAGTCAGATCAAACGGACATGAAACCGATCGTTTGGGAGCGAAAATACGAAATTGATTCACTTTGCTATCCGATTCAGCTTTCCTATTTATTATGGAAATCAACGGGTAAAACAGAACACTTTGATGAGAGCTTTGTCCAAGCAATAAAAAACATTCTTCATGTTTGGAAGACCGAGCAGGAGCACGAGGAAAAGTCGTCTTATCGCTTTGAACGAGAAAATGTTCGACAATCGGATACGTTGATTCGCGATGGAAGAGGTTCTGATACCGTTAGAACAGGGTTGACATGGAGTGCTTTCCGTCCAAGTGATGATGCTTGTCTATACGGTTATTTGGTGCCAGCCAATATGTTCGCAGCTGTTGTTTTGGGTTACGTGGCGGAGATAGGCGAAAAGGTTTTGCATAACGAAGAATTAAAAACAGAGTGTGAACAATTAGCCTCTGAGATCAGAATGGGAATCGAGCACTATGCTCTTCTTAACCATCCAGTTCATCAGGAAATGTATGTATACGAAACAGACGGTAAAGGTGGTTATCATCTAATGGATGATGCCAATGTTCCAAGTCTTCTGTCCATGCCTTATCTTGGATGGTGTGATTTTGAGGATAAGAGGTATGCCAATACACGTCAATTTTTGTTAAGTCGTGACAATCCTTATTATTATGAAGGAAAAGTAGCAAGTGGAATCGGGAGTCCTCATACACCGGATCATTATATCTGGCATATTGCTTTAGCTATTCAGGGGATGACAAGCATAGAAGAGGACGAAAGAAAACAAATCTTGGAGGTGATGAAAGAGTCAGAAGGGGGCACTGGTTTCATGCATGAGGGGTTCAATACGGATGACCCAGGCGAGTTTACAAGAGACTGGTTTTCATGGGCCAATTCCATGTTCAGTGAATTTGTCTTAAGTTTATGTGGACTAGCCGTAAAAGGGAGTCCATTACACAAAAAAATTAACTGTTAAATGATTCTATGACCCAGAGAGCCGGTGCAAATACGACATAGGGGTGAAGTAATGACAGTAAATAAATTTCGTTTAACCGTTGGCTTTTCACTACTGTTTCTTGTTTTTTTTGTATCTAATCAAAGTGTTGCTGCCCAACCTGAATCATCCTATTGGTTTCCCGAAGAATTTCTAGAGTGGAGCCCTGACAATGATCCAGATGCCATTTTCAATAAAAGTACTATCCCGCTAAAAGAGAGTGATGTGCTGTATAACGTCAATGAGCATGCGCAATCAGAAGCTCAACTTACGGCCTTATCAGCACTTAACCCTCATACGAGTGGAGTCCCTTCACAAGGGGGCAAAGAATTTTTTGCGAATACATTTAGCTATTGGCAATATGTCGATTTAATGGTTTATTGGGCTGGCTCTTCTGGTGAAGGGATTATCGTTCCGCCGAGTGCGGATGTCATTGATGCTTCTCACAAGAACGGTGTTCCGATTTTAGGGAATGTCTTTTTCCCACCAATTGTATACGGTGGAAAGTTTGAGTGGTTAGAACAGATGCTAACGCAGAACAGCGATGGAACGTTTCCTGCTGCTGATAAATTAATTGAAGTAGCGGAATATTACGGTTTCGATGGCTGGTTTATTAACCAGGAAACAGCAGGTGGTACACAGGAAACTGCGGAGAAAATGAAGGAATTCCTTGCTTATTTACAAACGAATAAACCTGAAAGCATGCACATGATGTGGTATGACTCAATGGTTGAGAACGGAAGTATTTCTTGGCAAAACGCATTGACGGATCAAAATAAAGAGTTTTTTCAACGATCGGACAGCATGTTTTTAAATTTCTGGTGGAATAGTCAAAGGAGCTCATATGAAAAAGCCAAACAGTTAGGGAGAAACCCGTATGATCTCTACACTGGCATTGATGTAGAGGCAAGAGGAATAGAAACGAGAATCAACTGGGAAGGCATTTTTCCTGAAGGTCAAGATCCATATACTTCCCTAGGTATTTACAGACCTGATTGGGCGTTTAAAACGACTTCAACGATTAAAGATTTCTTAAATAAAGAAGATCTCTTCTGGGTTGGAGAAGGTGGGGATCCGAGCGAGACAGTTAATAATGGAGATTGGAAAGGGTTAGCCCATTATTTTTCTGCGAAAACCGTGATCAATGAAGTGCCATTCGTAACGAATTTTAATACTGGGAGTGGGAGCTCCTTCTCTGTAGATGGTATAACCTTATTAGAGGAAGAATGGAATAATCGAAGTCTACAAGACATTTTGCCAACATGGCGCTGGATTCGTGACAGCGAAGGATCACCTCTTGATGCGGACTTTGACTGGGAAGAATCTTATTATGGCGGTTCCTCATTAAAGGTGTCAGGAGAGCTAAATAAGGAAAATGCTACAAATCTTATGCTTTATAAAACAGACTTACCGATTGAGAAAGATTCAGAGATCTCTATTACCTATAAAACATCTTCATCACCTAATATGAAGATCGGCATTAGCTATGATGACGAACCAGATCAATTCACCTATTTAGATGTTGAGATACGTGGGAATGGTGAATGGACGACAGACAAGTTGGAGCTGAAAAAGTTTGAAGGGAAGCAGATCGCAGCCATTTCGTTATTTTTCGATAGCAACAAAGAAATAGAGGATTTTTCAATTAATATCGGCGAGCTGAAAATCTATGATAGAAAATCAAATAATGATAATCCAAACTCCCCTTCAAGTGTGAACTGGCTGGAACAGCAGTTTGAGGAATCTATTTATGCAGATCTTGGATTTAGTTGGACTGCCGATGATGAGGGTTTTAAGTATTACGAAATCTATCGCGTCATGCCTGATGGCAGCAAACAATGGATAGGGGCTACACCAAATACAGCATATTATATTTCTGAACTGATTCGAGTTGGGGAAGAGACAACGACTACATTAGAGCTCGTGACGGTGAATGAGCACAATCAACGAAGCACAGGAACAACGTTTACATTTGAATGGCCTTCGTATCCTAAACCATGAGTTTTCATAAGTAGTTGAAGCTGTAACAACCAATGGTTAAAACAAATAGGAGTCAAGGAGGTTAGGTTCTTCTTGGCTTCTAATACATCAAGAAAGGCGAGTGATCATCATGTTCGGAAACATTTTACAGCAAACAAGTGAATGGGTCACACGTCTTGTATGGGTCAATCTTCTTTGGCTATTGTTTATCGGAGCGGGGCTGGGAATTTTCGGGTTCATGCCTGCTACGATTGCGTTATTTACAGTAACAAGAAAGTGGAGCATGGGGAATTTTGATATTTCACCATGGAAAATTTACAAAGAAACGTTTAAGAAGGAATTTTTTAGAGGCAACTTTGCTGGTTTAATATTTGTCTTACTCGGTCTATTTATTTATTTTGATTTGAAAGTCGCAGAAATGATGCCAGGTGTCTTTTCGATCTTTCTATATGTGTTTTTTCTATTTTTATCTCTCGTTTTTGTTTTTACGATTATTTATTTCTTTCCTTTATACGTCCATTACCAATTATCAATGAGGGACTATTTTAAGCAGGCGTTTATTTATGCCATTGCTAGTCCAACCACCACGTTCCTTATGATAGTGGGATTATTTTGTATAGGATATCTTATTTATAACTTACCTGGCTTGATTCCATTTGTCTCTGGGGTTTTGATGGCTTATTGGATTATTAATGTTTGTATGAAACGCTTCCGTAGACTTGAAGAAGCGGTAAGCTAAAAGACCGATGAGGAGGGATCACCTTGTTTTTAGTCGAAAGGAAATTTGAAGCAAGAATTAATGAATTATCAAACTATCGTTACCGTGATGCTAGAAAGATTAGTTCATTCTCCTGTTCAGAAGATAATGGAGAAATAGGCACCTATCCTTTCGAATCCGATCATAATCATGTCATGCATGTCGGAGAGCGTTGGAAAGGAAGAGATCGTTATCTTTGGCTGCACGCTGATGTGACGGTTCCATCAGAATGGCAAAAAAGAAAAGTGGTAGGGCTTTTTGATTTTGGACGTACAGGTGGCGGGAATAATTCTGGATTTGAATCATTATTATTTGTCAATGATCATCCATATCAAGGAGTCGATTCCAATCACCAGGAAGTCTTTTTTCATGAGGAGTTTAGTGGTGAAAAAGTATCGTTGGATTTCCGATTATGGTCGGGCCTAGAAGGTGGGGGAGAACCGAAGGAACAGGAATATAAATTGGAAAATTCTCAGCTTGCATGGCTGGATGAATCGGTAGATGATTTGTATTATTCTTCCCTTGCCATGTATCAAACGATTATGGAACTTTCTAATGAGCGACCGGAGAGACAACAGTTAACAAGTTGTTTAAATGAAGTCTTTCAGTTAGTCAATTGGGGAGAACCTGGGAGTGATGAGTTTTATCAATCCTGTCAAACGGCCCAACAACATCTACAACAACGAATTGAACAATTTGAAAAGCACTCTAATGTAACGGTACACTGTGTCGGCCATACTCATATTGATGTTGCTTGGTTATGGCGTCTTAAGCATACCCGTGAAAAAGCAGCAAGGTCGTTTTCCACTGTTCTTAAACTGATGGAACAATACCCTGACTATTTATTTCTCCAAACCCAGCCCCAACTTTATGAATATATCAAAGAAGATTATCCTGAGATCTATCAAAAAATGAAAGAACGGATTCAAGAGGGACGCTGGGAAACAGAAGGAGCGATGTGGTTGGAAGCGGATTGCAACATTCCAAGTGGGGAAGCGCTTGTGAGACAAATCCTATACGGTAAAAAATTTCTACTTGAGGAATTTGGGGTAGAAAGTCAGTATCTTTGGCTTCCGGATGTATTCGGTTATAGTTGGGCTCTGCCTCAAATTTTGAAAAAATCTGGTTTAAAAACAATGATGACAACCAAAATTAGCTGGAACCAATACAATCGAATGCCGTATGATACGTTTACATGGCGGGGGATTGATGGTTCGGAAATCTTAACCCACTTTATTACAACTCCAGAGCCTTGGAACCCTGAGGATTCGTGGTTCTATACTTATAATGGTTTAGTTACAGCTAAAACGGTCAATGGCAGTTGGAAGTCCTATCGTAACAAAGAAGTCAATCAAGACCTCTTATTATCGTATGGATATGGGGATGGAGGCGGCGGGGTTAACCGAGAAATGCTTGAGTTAAGACGACGCTTGGATCTGATGCCGGGATTGCCTCATGTAAAGACCACAACTGCGGGAGAATATTTTAACTTGCTTCATAAAAAGGTTGAGAATACTAATGAATATAACCACACTTGGGATGGTGAATTGTATCTGGAATACCACCGTGGTACCTATACAAGCCAAGCACATAATAAGCGAATGAATAGGAAGCTTGAACTTCGCTATCGTGAAGCTGAATGGTTGAGTGTATGGAATGGATTAGTAAACGGTTGGGAGCAATATCACAAGAAGAATCTCGACGAAGGGTGGAAAATCATCCTCCGTAATCAATTCCATGATATTATTCCAGGTTCTTCGATTCACGAGGTATACGAAGATTCAAAAATAGAGTATGAACAAGCAGAAACGCTTGGTAATGAGTTGGTTTCGAATGCTATTAGAGGACTAGTGACAGAAAACAATGAATACTTCTCAATGTTCAATAGTTCTCAATGGAAAAACAGCCGCGAAGTGATCATTCCATACACTGATTCAACTAGAGAAGTGGGAGCATGGAAAACAGCCATACATGAAAAGATTCCAGCACAACAATCTACAGACGGCTGGATTATTCATATACCAGAAGCAAATTCATTTGGTGTGACGAATCTTCAATTTGTAAAAGGGATTGAAGAGGAAGCCAAAACTCCATTTACCTATAGAAATAGATTATTAGAAACACCCTTTTATAAAATACAAATAAATGACCAGGGACAAATCTCCCGTTTATTTGATAAACAAGCGGATCGGGAAGTATTATCACCGAATGAAACCGGAAACGTGCTACAAGTATTTGAAGATAAGCCACTTGCCCATGACGCATGGGATATTGATATTTTTTATCAGGAAAAGATGGAAAAAGTAAAGGAACTCGAAACAATAGAGTGGATTGAAAATGGGCCTGTACGCTCCGTGCTTCGTCTAAAGTGGACTTATCGAAATTCATACATTGAGCAAGATATGATTGTCTATGCACATCATCGCAGAATCGATTTTGAATCTAAAGTCGATTGGCATGAACAACAAAAGCTTTTAAAGGTATGTTTCCCTGTAGATATTCGATCGGTAGAAGCAACCTTTGATATTCAGTATGGAAATGTCAAACGACCAACACACTGGAACACGAGTTGGGACATGGCTCGTTTCGAAACAGTGGGTCATCAATGGGCTGATTTATCGGAGACGGGTTATGGAGTGAGTCTTTTAAATGATTGTAAATATGGATATGACATTAAAGATCATTACATGAGGCTATCCCTCATCAAGTCCGCTACATACCCTGACCCGCAGGCAGATCAAGGCCATCATGAGTTTGCCTACTCCTTATTTCCTCATGAAGGGGATTGGAAGGAAGCCGGTACAGTCGAGCAAGCATGGTTTTTGAATAATCCTCTAACGGTTGAACAGGGTGAGGTCACTTTGGACAATCAAACGTGGCTTGAGGTAGACGGAGATCACGTGATTATTGACGCCATTAAAAGAGAGGAAAATGGGGAAGGGATCGTCATCCGTCTACATGAATATAAAGGTAAAAGAGGAACGATCCAATTAAAGTTAACTACTCCTTTTGAAAAGTGGGTAGAGACGGACCTCATGGAAGCTCCGATCAGGAATGTGCAAACGGGTTCAATAGAACTTCTAGTAAAGCCCTACGAAATAAAAACGATTGTTTTATATTGATCGAAGGAGTCTAATTCGATATGGAACAGTTAAAGAATAAAATATTCAATAAAATCTTGTTCATGTTATCTATTACCATTATGATTACGATGCTTACTTTACTATTTACGATATCGCATTATTACTCTGAAGTGATTGTACAGAAAGAAATGGATTCGAATATGAGGACACTTGAACGAATTGAATCGTATATTGAGCGCAAAAAAGATTTTACGGACAATGCATTGAAAGAGCTTTATATGAGTGGTGATTTAATCTTTGATATCTCATATGCTCTTGAACATGACTATGGTGAGTACTTAGAGTTTCGGCTGAACAAATACAGTGACAGTTCTTCCTTTGTAGCGAATAATATGGATAATTATTTTTATGAGTACTTTGGTCAAGACAATCAAGTAGTTGCGATTATTTTAAGTAGTGTTGAAGGCAACTATGAATACTCATATGTTATTAATCATTTTCTCTGGAATAATTCGAAACGACTTCAAAGTGAGGATCTAGTTGATCCAACTAATACAGATGGTGTTCAGGAAATAACAAATGATAAGAGCGATACTCGAGAATTAAAGAATATGATCGAATTTAAACGAACGTTAAATGATCCGGTTACTTTATCAGAGCTTGGAAAAATAAGTGTTTTTTATAGTTTAGAGGGTATTGAAGAAATTATTTCTTTAACAAAAACAGAATCAGAGGGTACTTATTATATATTGGACAAGGAAGGCGAAATCTACTTCCAGTCGAATGAAAGCAATAATCAAGGTCTAATCCAATCCCTTGATTTTGAGAGTGCCACCAAAAAAATGAAATGGGATAAGGATACGTATCATATAAACACCTTGGCGAGTGAGGAGCATGGTTTTCTATTGATAGGAAGCGTTCCAGAACATGAAATTGATAAGTTAACGGTGATTCGTGGTTCATTGCTTATTCTTACCTGTATTTTTGCGGTAATGGCTATTCTTATTACGTTTTTCGCCATGAAATCTTACTCTAAGCGAATTCGTACCATTGAGACAACGATTCAGCAAGTGATAGAAGGGGATTTAACCGTGCGTATTCCCCATGATCAGCATTATGACGAATTGTCAACAATCTCTCGTAGCTTTAATAATATGCTAGTGGATCTAAATAAGTACATTGATGAAGTTTATATTATGAATATAAAGCAGCGTGAAGCTGAAATGAAAGCGCTTCAATCTCAAATTAATCCTCACTTTCTATTTAATACACTAGAAGCAATCCGAATGAAAGCTATTATCGATGGTTCGAAAGCAACTAGTTCAATGATTTATACTCTTGGGCAATTATTCCGTTATTCACTAGATGCTCGCCAATTTGTTACCATCCAAAGTGAATTAGAGCATGTTAAACAATATGTAAACCTTGTTCAATCACGTTATCCCAACCGTTTACAATTGCATATTAATATTTCTGAAGAATTTTTAAATCGTAATATTCTGAAATTCATCTTACAGCCAATTGCAGAAAATTTTATTATCCACGGTTTTCAAAATGATAAGAATGAAAATCAACTAACCATTCGTTTAGTGGAAGAAAACGATTATTTATTTTTATCTATTATAGACAACGGGACGGGCATATCTGAAAATCGACTGCGAGAAGTCCAGAATAATCTTGAAGGGGAAGCTGTAAATTCCAACTCAATCGGTCTTAAAAATATCCATCAACGAATTCGATTAAAATATGGCCATGGCTGCGGTTTAGAGATAAATAGTATTGAAGGTAAAGGAACCACTGTAGTCGTTAAAATACCAGGAAATGGAGGGGACAGCCATGTATAAAGTCTTACTAGTAGATGATGAACCTTTAATTATTGAAGGGATGAAAGCGTTAATTCCTTGGGAGGATTACGGCCTAGAAATTGCAGGTGAAGCGTACGATGGTTCCCATGCTCTTCAGCTATTACAAGAAAACACCTTCGATATTATGATAACGGATATTAAAATGCCAAAAATGACAGGCCTTGAGTTAATTTTTCATTGCAAGGAACTTAACAAAGACACGAAGTATATAGTACTTTCTGGATTTCAAGAATTTGAATATATCAAAAAAGGTCTTAAGCTTGGGATCGAAAATTATTTATTAAAACCGGTGAACGAGGAAGAATTAATTAACACAATAGAAAATGTGATTGAAAAGAAAAAGAAAGACACGAGAGAGGATCGCAATCGTGCTTCTTACGTTTTACGTGATAACATGGTATGGAGGCTACTTAACCATGAGATTGATGAAAAAGAGTGGCGACAACGAGCAGATTTATATCATTTATCATTAAGTGATCCGGTATTAACCGTAGCGATGATCCAATTTGGATGGAATGCGTACCTTGACCAAGAAGCATTGTCTAAAGCTCGTACTGAAATTGAGGACCTGATAGACTCCGTTTGTATCATCAGTCCTGATAATGACTTTGTTGCTATTCTTTCAGAACAAAATGAGAAACATCAGCTGGAAACGATTGAGAGGTTAAAGGTCTACCTTCATAAATCAGACCACTTTGATTATTTTTATCTTAGTATAGGTCGTTCTGTATCATCAGCAATTGAATTACCAAAAAGCTATGATTTAGCAAGCGAGCTTGCAACCTATCAGCTAATATTAGAACCCAATACGATTATTACAGAAAAAATAATGGAACATTTTTACGATAACAATTACGTGAAACAACAGGATTTCATCCAACTAACGAAGTATGTACTAAACGAAGATATTGAAAAAGCGAATACTTGGCTGGACGACACTTTTCTACAATTCGCAGAGGGAGATCATACATACCCTCCTTCAATCATCCGCCAATCGATGATTGAACTTGTGATATCTGTTCAAAAGTTAACGCCGAATGCCAAGTTTTATCCGACAACGAGATGGGTAGATTTAATCTTGAAATCTCACTCTCTGGAGGAACTAAGAAAAATCGTAGAGCAATATCTAAATGAATTAATTGAAGCCTTTCCAAAACAAACCGTTCAAAGAAGCTCCATTATACAAAGTATCTTGGAATATATTCATGATCATTATGATGAAGAGATTTCCTTAAAAACGTTAAGTCAAAGATTCCATATTAATTCCATTTATTTAGGGCAGCTTTTTCATAAAGAGCTTGGTATTGTGTTCTCTGAATATATTAATCAACATCGTATTGAGAAAGCAAAGGAACTTTTAAAAAGTACTCATCAAAAAGCCGGAAAAATTGGGAAGAGTGTGGGGTATTCAGACACTACTTACTTTTATAAAAAATTCAAAAAAAGTGTTGGAGTTACACCAACGGAATGGCGAAGTATGCAGTTTAACTAGTCAAAGAGGCCAGTCTATTATAGACTGGCCTTTTTAAGTTTAATAATGACAGTAAATCTATATTTTATTAACTTTTTTCACTCTCTTATTATTATTACAATAATATTGTAAGGGTTTTCAAAAAAGAGAGAAGGGGGAGCGAAATGAATCGTGTGAACCATTTTCTAAAAGATATAAAGGATAATAGCGTATGGCTTTTAATGGTATTACCTGGAACAATATGGTTTTTGTTATTCTCCTATTTTCCTATGTTTGGAACGGTAATAGCGTTTAAAAACTTCCGGTACGATCCAGATGGTTTCTTTGCAAGTATACTTAATAGTGAATGGGTAGGATTTGAGAATTTTAAGTTTTTATTTAGCACGAATGACGCTTATATCATTACTCGTAATACAATACTATACAACTTAGTTTTTATTTTCCTCGGACTTGTTCTCGCTGTGTTTGTTGCGATCGTTTTAAACGAAATAGCAAACAAGAAATTAGCGAAAATTTATCAAACAGGGATGTTATTCCCACACTTTTTATCATGGGTCGTTGTTAGTTATTTTGTCTTTTCTTTTTTAAGTGTAGATAAAGGATTGATCAATAATACCTTAAGTTGGTTTGGCGTCGATGCCATCTCTTGGTACAGCGAGCCGGAATATTGGCCATACATCCTTGTATTTATGAGCATGTGGAAAGGTGTCGGATATGGAAGTATCGTTTACCTAGCTGCCATTGTTGGAATCGATAGAAACTATTATGAAGCCGCACTGATTGACGGGGCTAACAAATGGAATCAGATCCGCTTTATCACGATTCCTATGATTACTCCCTTAATGATCATTTTAACAATTATGAATATCGGTAGGATTTTTAATTCCGATTTCGGGCTATTTTACCAAGTTCCTAGAGATTCAGGGACACTTTATCCCGTTACTAACGTTATCGATACCTTTGTATACCGGGGATTAACAACGATGGGAGAGGTTAGTATGAGTACCGCGGCGGGACTCTACCAATCAGTAGTTGGATTTATTTTAGTATTGTTAACAAACTATCTTGTGAAAAAAATTGATAAAGAATATGCCTTATTTTAAAAATTCGATAAGACACATGACAATCGGCTAGGGAGGAGGAAGAATCTATGAAGAGAAAGTTATCGAATGAACAAGTGACAAAACCAGATGGTAACTTATCAGGGCAGACCATCCCTCCGAAAAAAAAGAAAAAACGTAATAAGGATCTACATAGCTTTAGCGGCTTTTCTAATGTAGTCATGAATATGATTCTGGGTATATTTGCTTTATTGTGTATCTTTCCTTTTATTTACGTCATCATCATTTCATTAAGTGACAAAGAAACACTTGCTCGAGAAGGGTTTCGTCTTATACCTGAGACGTGGAGTTTTGAAGCTTACGAGTATCTATGGCAGATGAAGGATCAGATGTTCCAGTCGTACTTTATTACCATCACAGTCACGGTCATTGGGACTATCATAAGTGTATTAATGATTTCTTTCTATGCATATGCCATTTCTAGAAAGCAGTTTAAATATCGTAAGTTTTTCACCTTTTTTGCTCTTTTCACCATGCTTTTTAATGGAGGTTTAGTTCCTTTTTATATTGTTGCAACTCAATTTCTACAGTTGCGTGATTCTATTTGGGCCTTGATTTTACCTCTTTTGATCAACGCTTTTTACATTATAATTATGAGAACCTTTTTCCAAAGAACGATTCCGGAACCGTTGCTAGAATCAGCTAGAATAGATGGTGCAAGTGAGCTAAGGATTTTTTTCCAAATTGTCATGCCTCTGTCTTTACCAGGGATTGCAACGATAGCCCTATTTAGTACATTAGGTTATTGGAATGACTGGTTTAATGCACTACTATTTATTGATGATCCGAACTTGATTCCATTACAATCACTATTAATGAAAATTGAAAATAACCTTGAATTTATTAGACAAAATGCCTTATCAGGGGGGCAGCAAGAAGGAATTTTAAGTGATATTCCACAAGATGCGGCGAAAATGGCAATGGTAGTTATTTCGACACTTCCAATAGCAATAGCGTATCCTTTCTTCCAAAAGTATTTTGTGAGAGGGCTAACCATTGGTGGTGTGAAAGAATAATTTCTAAAAAAACAAAAGGAGGTTTTATAATGGGGAATAAACTTATTTTATTATTAGTCTTGATGCTAAGTCTTTCAGCGATTCTTATGGGATGTAGCAGTAACGCAGCAGATAACGAAGATTCAGATCCTTATGAAATTAAATGGTACATGATCGGCACACCACAAAAAGATCTGGATCAAGTAATGGAAGAAGTCAATGAGTATACGAAAGAAAAAATTAATGCAACGATTGATTTAACTATGCTCGATTGGGGAGATTATGATCAGCGGATGCAGGTTATTGTAGCTTCTGGTGAACCATTTGATATTTCTTTTACAAGTTCATGGGCTAATAATTATGTATTAAATGCACGTAAAGGGGCTTTTGTAGAACTTGACGATATGCTAGACGAGTATGGAAAAGATTTGAAGGATGCAATTGATCCTGCATTCTTAGAAGGAGCAAAGGTTGGTGGGCATTTATATGCTGTTCCAACGAACAAAGAAGTAGGACAGCAGAGTGTACTCGTTTTTAACGAACGACTAGCTGATAAATATAATATGGACCTTTCAGTGGTTAATTCCTTAGAAGATGTTGAGCCATTTTTGAAAACGATTAAGGAAAATGAGCCAAACTTTAATCCAATCGCAACATTCTTTCCACCAGACATGCCATTTGACTATATTATCGATGATAAACATCCATTCGCCATTCCTTTAGATTCAAATGATCATAAGATTATCAATCCATATGAAACACAAGAAATGCTAGACAAGTTGAAAACGATGCACGATTATTACGAAAAAGGCTATATTCGAGCTGATGCAGCAACAAGTACAGACCCAAATCCATTAGAAGTAGAAAATTGGTTTATGCGTAAAGAATTTTATCAACCATACGCAGAACTTCAATGGTCACGTTCTGCAGGATATGATGTAGTGGTCCGTCCAGAGAGTGATCCTGTTACGTTAAATGGTTCGGTTACAGGTTCTATGCAAGCAATTTCTATCACGTCTAAAAATCCTGAGAAATCCCTTGAATTCTTAAACTTGCTAAACACGGATCCAAAATTGCGTACATTACTAGATATGGGAATTAAAGATGTTCACTATGAAGAAATGGAAGATGGGAAAATCAAAGACTTACCTGCACGTATAGAAAGTTTCAATATGCCGAGCTTTGCCATAGGTAACCAATTTATCTTACCGTTATACGAAGATGAACCAGAGGATAAATGGGATGCATTTAAAGAGTTTAATGAAAAATCTACACCTGCACCTACTTTAGGTTTTCACTTTGATCCATCACCAGTTCGTACAGAGCTTGCTGCTATCTCAAACGTAACAAATGAGTTCGCTAAACCACTATTAACTGGTTCAGTAGATCCAGAAGAATACTTACCAAAGGCAAACCAAAAATTTGAAGAAGCTGGTCTTGAAAAAGTATTGAATGAAATGCAAAAACAGTATGATGAGTGGAGAGAAGATCAGCAATCATAAAAGAATAACTAAAAAAAGACGGTGAAGATCGACAGTTGTCGTTATTTACCGTCTTTTCTATCATCCGTTAACTTTTTAACTAACCATATGAAAAAGAGGTGTACTGGAATTGAAACAAAAACAAGTGGATTATTATTTTCCAAAGGGATTTTGGTGGGGGTCTGCTTCTTCTGCAACCCAAATGGAAGGTGCTGCTAAACTAGGAAATAAAGGTCCGAATATATGGGATTATTGGTATGAAACCGAACCAAATCGATTTTTTAATGAAGTGGGACCAGAGCAAACTTCCCAATTTTATGACCGATATAAAAGTGATATTCAATTAATGAAAGAAGTAGGTCATAATAGTTTTCGTTTCTCTATCTCTTGGTCAAGATTGATACCGAATGGAAACGGAGATGTGAACGAACAAGCCATTCAATTTTATAATGATGTAATCGATGAATTGATAAGTAAGGATATCGAACCGTTCGTTAATCTTTTTCATTTTGATATGCCCTTATCGATGCAAGAGATGGGAGGATGGGAAAGCCGAGAGGTAGTGGAAGCCTATGTTAGATATGCTCAAAGATGCTTTGAGTTATTTGGGGATCGTGTAAAGTATTGGTTTACACATAACGAGCCAGTAGTTCCAGTTGAAGGTCAGTATTTATATGGTTTTCATTATCCTGCGTTATGCAACTTTAGCAAAGCCGTTCAGGCAGCTTTTCACGAGATTCTAGCGAGTGCAAAAGCAATCGAAATCTATAAAAGAATGAATCTCGGTGGCAAAATAGGCATCATCCTAAACCTGACACCTTCATACCCACGAAGTCAACACCCATCGGATGTGGAGGCTGCAGATCGAGCAGATTTATTATTCAATCGTTCTTTCTTAGACCCTTCTGTAAAAGGAACTTTTCCAAAAGAGCTCATTGAAATAATCCACAGTGAAGGATTTACCCCGGTGATAAAGGAGGGGGACTTGGCTGTTATTAAAGAAAATACTGTTTCTTTACTAGGAATAAATTATTATCAGCCACGAAGAGTGAAGACGAAAGAACATCTTTCTAATCCTTCAGCACCATTTTTGCCCGAACGCTACTTTGATTATTATGAAATGCATGGGAGAAAAATGAACCCGTACCGCGGATGGGAAATCTATGAAAAGGGGATTTATGATCTTCTGATTGATATTAAAAACAACTACCATAATATTGACTGTTTTATTGCAGAAAATGGGATGGGTGTAGAAAATGAAGAACGTTTTATCGGAACAGATGGAAGCATAGAAGACGATTACCGAATCAATTTTTATAAGGAACATTTAAAGTGGGTTCATAAAGCGATTGAAGAGGGAGTGAATGTTAAAGGATACCATGTTTGGACATTCATGGACAATTGGTCTTGGCTAAATGCCTATAAAAATCGTTATGGGTTGGTCTCTGTCAATCTTGCTGATGATTATAAACGAACGGTGAAAAAAAGTGGGAAATGGTTTCGGGAACTCTCTGATCTTAACGGTTTTAAGGATGTTACAAGATGACAAACTATTATTCTGTATTTGACATCGGTGGGTCGTCAATTAAACACTCTGTAATGGATGAAGTAGCGAAAGTTTACAAAACAACAAGTTGTATCACACCTGAACAAGGGAGTGGTGAACTATTTCATTTATTAATAGAGATCATCAGGCAAGACCAAGAACAATTCCCAATCAAAGGTGTAGCGTTAAGTGTGCCAGGTGCCATAACGCCATCATCAGGCGATATTCATTATGCAGGTTCTGTCACAGATTTAATCGGTGTAAATATTAAGACTAGGCTGAGAGATCTGGGTCTTCTGGTAGAAGCAGAAAATGATGCCAACTGTTCGGCATTAGCTGAAAAGTGGCAAGGGAATGCTAAAGAGTGTCAAAATTTCGTATGCTTAACAATCGGAACAGGTATTGGCGGAGGGATTTTCTTAAATGGTAACATTCACCATGGGGTTGATGGAATGGCAGGGGAAATGGGTTTAATGATGCTTAATACGTCACTGCCATTAACGAGGTTAACGGAAGAACAGACATTTAGTCGATTAGGCTCAACATGGAATTTACTTGATCGAATTAATAATAAAATGGATCAGAATTTAAATGGAGAGCAAATTTTTCATCTGTTTGAAGAAGGTCATCAGTTAATACAAAAGGAAGTTAATTATTTTTTTGATGTACTAGCGATTGGAACGGCAAACACTGTTCATGCGTTTGCTCCTGAAAAAATCTTATTTGGTGGCGGGGTTAGTGTACAAAAAAACTTCGTTCACTTAATTAAGGAACGACTCGAAAGGATTAATCCTCATATTTTGCAAATGACTAATATTGATCGTTGTCAATTCGGAAATCAGTCAGGTCAAATAGGGGCTTTATATCATTTCTTAAAGAGTCAGGGAAAATAATTGTTCGTCTCACTTGTTATCGGTGACTGACGCACAATCCTAGCAAGATGTGAGTATTCGAAGATATATTCTCATCTAATTGACCGTTTCCTATTCGAATTCTGGAAACGGTCATTGTTTTTTATCTATTTTCCCGGAAGAAGTGGGTGGAGTTCAATCGTGTTACCTTAGATATGACCTTCTTGTGATGTTACAAAAGCTTTTTAATATTAATAATAGATCCAAGCTTTTTCATATTATTGTTTTGGTAAGTTGTTGTTGCAAAATGATTCAATCATCGCTAGTTCCTCTGTCTCTAATTCAAAATCAAGTGGTTGAGCTGTTTTTTTATCAATCAATTCATACTTTACGATGCTTTCTACACCATCTTCAACTCGGTAAAGAACTCTTACATCAATTCCTGTTTCAGAATATAGCTCATCGTCTTCAGGCACATCAAGTTCAAGCGTAAATTCATAGCGCTCTCCAGTTAAGATGCCAAAAGGGTCTTTTAATAAATCAACGGAGTATTCCGTAATTGTAATCATGGTATCATCCTTTCTTGTTCTACTTGATATAGTATACAGAAAAAACATGGGAAAGTATTCTTTTGAAGGAAAAGTAGCTAGATGATGTCAGTAATTTTGATTAAACAGATTTCATGCTTCGCTGTTCTTACGATGATCCAAATACGTTTGGAGGTACTTCTTTCACTAAGGTATACGCAAAAAGTATAGAAATCCAAGACCTGATACCAGTGTAAGAATTAAAAGTTTGCTATAATTAAGATTATAAATAACTTGAAGGAGTGAGTCTGTGGCGTTTACGATTGACGGTTTGATTCTTTTAATGGCTTCAATGCTTATCATTGGGGTTTTAGCCACGAAATTTTCCTCTCGACTAGGTCTACCCTCACTTGTGTTATTTTTAATAGTGGGGATGATTCTAAGCAAATTTGTATTTTATGAAAATGCAGAGTTTTCCCAATTAATAGGAATTCTTGCCCTTATCATTATTTTGTTTGATGGTGGTTCTCAAACAAAATGGCATAGTGTTCGTCCAATTATTCGACCGGCAGCATCACTCGCAACACTTGGTGTGCTTATTACCTCAGGTGTTATAGGCGTTGCAGCCGTTCTTATTTTAAATTTATCATGGCTCGAAGGGTTGTTATTTGGTGCCATCGTTGGTTCGACGGATGCGGCAGCTGTTTTTTCTGTTTTAGGAAATAAAAATATAAAACAGCGATTAACCTCTACACTTGAGGCAGAGTCAGGTACAAACGATCCGATGGCTGTATTTTTAACAGTTATGTTTATTGAGTTGATTCAAGTTCCAGAAACTTCTTTGGTAAGTTTGATGGGTGGATTTTTCCTTCAAATGATTTTAGGACTTATTTTAGGTGTTTTATTTGGTAAATTAACGGTCACCGTTATAAATAAAATCAATCTGGATTCATCTGGTTTATATCCTGTTTTAGCTTTATCTTTCGCCGTTTTCACGTATTCATTTACAACGGAGGCAAATGGTAGTGGACTATTGGCTGTATACGTCATGGCCGTAGTTGTTGGAAATAGCGATTTAACGTACCGTACTTCTATCTTACGGTTCAACGAAGGCTTTGCTTGGATGATGCAGATTGTCATGTTTATTTTGCTTGGACTACTCGTATTCCCATCGCATTTGATAAGCATCATTTGGCAAGGTGTTGTACTATCGATTATCTTAATGGTCGTTGCTCGTCCGATTGGCGTATTTCTCAGTATGCTCGGAATGAAATACACGCTTAAAGAAAAAACCTTCGTGTCTTGGGCTGGTTTAAAAGGTGCGGTCCCTATCGTACTTGCAACCTACCCAATTGTCGCGGGAGTCCCGAATGCGGAACTCATTTTCAATGCTGTATTTTTCGTTGTCTTGACTTCGGCGCTAATACAAGGTGGAACGTTATCTTGGTTAGGAAATAAACTCGGATTAACGGGTGAAGAGGTGCAAGCGAATCCATACAGTTTGGAGCTCGTCAGCTTAGGTAAAACTGATTCGGAAATGATTGAACTAACGATTCCAAAACATTCAGCAGTAGCGGGTCAGTCGTTAATCGAAATCACACTCCCAGAAGATACGTTGATCACAGCGATCATACGTGATCAAGAGATTGTCACACCAACTGGTCAAACATTGGTTGAAGTAGGAGACACACTTTACGTATTGACTAAAAAGAAAACAAGAGATTTAGTTAAAATGAGTTTTTATCAAAAGAAACCAGCAGTAGGATAAAATCAACTTCAAAAATCGCAAATTACTTTCCTAGTTATTGAAAAGTGATTTGCGATTTTTTGTAAATTTTAGGGTGGGGATTTCGAGTTGCGAATTACTTTGACATTAACCATCTGAAATTTTGCGCTATAATTAATTGGGCAGATTGAAGGGCGGGGCCTTTATGAAGAGACTTTTTTCATTTTTAACACCCTATCGTGTGGCGATTGCGATCGCGCTGACTCTCATGTTAATGGAGCTGACAGTAGAGCTTGTTCAGCCCTTGTTGATTGCTTACATTATAGATGAGGGTATTTTAAAACAGGATTTATCAGTCGTGTTATTGTGGGGTGGCGTACTTGTAGGGTGCTCAGTTGTGGCATTTGCAGCGGGTGTGACGAATTCATTTTATTCTTCTCACGTTAGTCAAAGCTTAGGATTTGATGTAAGAAAAAGGCTCTACGATAAGGTTCAGGAATTTTCTTTCACAAATTTCAGCAGATTTCCTACATCATCACTAATCACGAGACTTACAAATGATGTAACGATGCTACAAAACACAGTTTTTATGGGCTTGAGAATTATGATGCGAGCACCGTTGCTCGTTATTGGTAGTATGATCATGGCGTTCTTAATCAATCCAAGATTGGCACTTGTTTTAGTGATCACTGTTCCACTCTTAATCCTATTCTTAGTTGGTATCATGAGTAAAGCTGGAAAGTTATTTAAAAAGGTCCAGCAACAAGTTGACCACGTGAATAATGTTATGCAAGAAAATCTTGTGGGCATTCGTTTGATTAAAGTGTTTCTCCGTGCACAACACGAAATGATACGGTTTAAACGATCAAGTGATGCACTAATGGACAAAACGGTGTCAGCTTTACGGTTGATCGAAGTCACAATGCCGGCTATTTTATTGCTGATGAACGTGAGTATTTTAGTGATTTTATGGTATGGAAGTGTGGGGGTTACGTCAAACCAAGCCAGTGTCGGGGACGTTGTTGCTGTCGTAAACTATGCGATGAGAATGACTGGAGCACTATCAATCGTAACGATGATCATAATGGTGCTCTCACGCGCTAAAGCCTCTGGTGATCGTATTAGCGAGGTACTTGAAACTGACATTGATCTAATTGATAAAGAATTAAGTGAAAATCGTGTAATAAAAAATGGCAACATTTCGTTTCAAAATGTTTCATTTGCTTACCCCGAATCGCACATTAATGTGATCAAGAACCTTTCCTTTACGATTAAATCTGGCGAAAGAGTCTCTATTATAGGGGCTACAGGATCAGGGAAATCAACGCTTTTTGGATTGATCCCGAGGCTTTATGATGTTGATGATGGGGAAATTAGAATTGATGACCGGGATATTACAGCATTTAAACTCGAACATTTACGTCAGCAAATTGGTTGTGTTCCTCAAGAAGTAATGTTGTTTACAGGAAGTGTCCGTGAAAATATTGCGTGGGGAGATGAGCATGCAACGTTCGAAGATATTCAGGAAGCTGCAAAGAGGGCCCAAATTCATGACACGATTATGACTTTACCTAAACAATACGACACCTTAATTGGGCAAAAAGGTGTTAATCTTTCTGGTGGTCAAAAGCAACGTATTTCGATTGCCCGAGCGTTAGTGCGAAAACCGACCATTTTACTATTGGATGACAGTACAAGTGCGCTCGATATGAAAACAGAAGCGAAGTTGCTTGAAGCGCTGTCTGAATTGTCATGTACGACGGTCATGATTACACAAAAAATAAGTACGACAATGGCCTCTGATCATATTTTGTTGCTTGATGATGGAATACTTTTGGCAGAAGGATCTCATCGTGAACTTCTCGAAACATCAGATCTCTACTGCAAAGTTGTTGAGTCTCAAGTGGGGAAGGAGACGTTCACTCTTGTTCAACGAGGTTACTAAACCATTTCGTTACAAAAAAAGATCACTAGAAGAAATAGATCAAGCAAATAGCAAGGCAAAAAGTAAGAAAAAAGCACAAAATTTTGGTGGTACGCTAAAGAAAATTTGGCACTATCTTGCAATGAACAAAGTAAAGCTATCTCTCGTAATAGTGATGGTCGTGATTAGCTCATCAATGGCACTACTTGGTCCTTTTTTAGTCGGTATGGGGATTGATGATTTTATAGTTAAGCAAGATACGGATGGCTTGATTCGCTTGTTATGGATATTAGCCATCATTTATGTGATTCACTCTTTAGCAACTTGGTTCCAAGCGTTATGGATGATCCGCATTGCTCAGAACACGGTGTTTACTATGAGAACACAGCTGTTCAATCATCTTCATAAGCTGCCAATTCCGTTTTTTGATAAACGACAACATGGTGAATTGATGAGTCGTGTGACGAATGATATGGAAAATGTGAGTTCAACGTTAAATAGTTCGGTGATTCAAATTGTATCAAGTATATTAACGTTGGTTGGGACAGTTAGCGTCATGCTCTACTTGAGTCCGTTGTTAACACTCATTACAATGCTTGTTATTCCAGCTATGTATATTGGTTTGAAATGGATTACGAAACGAACAGGTCGTTTATTTAAAGAGCAACAAAGAAATCTAGGCGAATTAAATGGGTACATTCAAGAAACCCTTTCAGGCCAACGAATTATTAAAACATTTTCACAAGAAAAGAAGGTTATTTATCAATTTGAAGAAAGAAATGAGCGTTTAAGGCTTGCTGGTTTTTGGGCTCAAACGTTTTCAGGTTTTATTCCTAAAGTGATGAATTTTTTAAATAACTTAAGTTTCGCAGCGATCGCACTTGTTGGTGGAGTGCTTGCGTTAAACGGAGTCGTATCAATCGGTGTGATCGTTATTTTTGTGGAATATTCAAGGCAGTTTACACGGCCTCTTAATGATTTAGCCAATCAATTTAACTCATTGTTATCCGCGGTAGCGGGAGCTGAACGTGTATTTGATATTATGAGCGAAGAAGAAGAGCGTAAAGATGAGCAAGATGCAGTAGATGTGGATGAGCTTCACGGTCGTGTTGACTTTTCGCATGTTTCATTTGGTTATGAAAAAGATGAAGACACGATTACCGATGTTAGTTTTTCCGTTGAAAAGGGTGAGACAGTGGCTTTTGTTGGGCCAACAGGAGCCGGTAAAACCACGATGATTAATTTGCTGTCACGTTTTTATGATGCTAATGAGGGTGTCATTTCAATGGATGGAAGAGATATTCAGACGATCACACGCTCAAGCTTACGGAGTCATATGGCGTTTGTGCTGCAGGATTCGTTTTTATTTGAAGGAACGATCCGTGAAAATATTCGCTATGGGCGTTTGAATGCAACAGATGAAGAAGTGGAGAAAGCAGCCCAACTCGCTAATGCAGCTTCCTTTATTAGAAAAATGCCAAAACAGTTTGATACCTATTTACAAGTTGATGGCCAAGGTATTAGCCAAGGACAGCGTCAGCTCATAGCAATCGCACGCGCCATGTTAGCTGATCCGAAAATCCTTGTACTCGATGAAGCAACGAGTAGTATAGACACCATCACAGAAATTAACATTCAAGAAGCATTGTCTAGACTGATGGAAGGACGCACTAGCTTTGTGATTGCGCATAGACTGAACACAGTCCAAAATGCGGACCAAATCCTCGTTCTCAACAACGGTGAACTTATTGAACGAGGTACCCATCAAAAACTACTTCAACAAAACGGCTTCTACGCCGATTTACATGCCAGTCAGCTGAAAGAGAAAATGATAAGCGATTAATTGCGTATGGCGGTCTCATTCACGTTGATGGTCATTCAGATGAGGTTGCTAAATGGTGCGATTGAGGTTACGGTATATTGGCATATAGGTTTGAGAAATTATGTATTTAGGATTAAGAAAGGATGAGGATAGAGGTGGCCTGGAATAGAATTTTATTTAAAGATAGAAAATTTTTGACAAGATTAATTAGTACTTTCATATGTAATATAATAGCTATAATATTAGCAGCGCAGAATGTAGAAATTTGGTTCTATTTTTTTATCATTTCTATCCTCTTATTAGGTATGAGTGCAAATAGAGCTGACCAGTTATGGCAGAGAGGTAATAGTTGAGAGAAGTGTCCACGGTAATGTCTGACTGGAGCGATAGCAGAAGGAATTTAAGGAGTGGATACGTGCGCATGATTTGCACCCTCTTTGTTTTTTACAATGAATGTTTTGCGATTCAGCGCAAAAAAACCTAGCTCATTGAAATTTGGGTCAGGTTTTTTTTGTGTTGGTTAGATCGATAGGCGAATGGGCTGGTAGGGCTTTTGTTACGTCCATTCCCTTATTTGGTTGTCTTCATCAAATTCAATGACGACGCTTGTCACGCCTTTTTGGGTATAGATGAGGTGTTCTAACCGGTCTTTAATGTCGTCTGCTTCTGCAATTGTCAATGTTGGGTCCACTTCGATTTCCACTTCTACGTGAAGGTGTTCGCCTTCTTTAATGACATCAAGCCGTTGAATGTCTTTAATCGATGAATCTGCAAGGACGATATCAGCAATATTCCCACGCATAATATCATCTGTTTCCCCGATTGCTCCTCGTGCATTTTCAAGGAAAACTCGGCCAACAACATAAAACATCATTAAACCAATGATAATCGATGCGAGTCCTTCTACTTGGCCGAGACCTGAATAATGAGAAATGATGACGGCGATCATCGCGAGTAACCCACCGCTTGTTGCCACTAAATCTTCCATAAAAACAAGCTTCGTTGCTGGCTTTGCACGATTTAAATGAGCAAAACTTTTTGTTAAGGGATTTACTCCAGAAGCGCTAATACCTACTTCATGAAGGATCTCTTTACCTGCTTTAAACAGAACAAATAATTCCAGAATAACAGCAATGCCAAGAACCCCTAAACTAATTAAAAAACCAGTGCTTTCCACCGGGTGTCTAAGGTGATTAATCCCTTCCTTGATTGTTTCATATGATAAAATTCCCACGATGATAACGGCACCAAGACAAACAAGGTTAACAAGACGACCAAATCCCTTAGGAAAACGTTCTGTTGGCGCTTTTTTAGATAGAGCTGAACCGATAAAAACGAAAAATTGATTCGCCGCATCTCCAAATGAGTGCATCATTTCAGCAAACATTGCTACATTCCCTGTTAAAAAGAATGCGCCCAGTTTTAAAAAAGCGATAAACGTATTAACAAAAGCGGCTAATAAAGAGGGTTTATTTCCTTCTTTTAGCAAACCAAATAATTCACCCATGACCCAACCTCCTTTTAATCTTTACCAATACTTGTATCATATTCCTACTATCCCCTCTTGAATAGAAACCACGAGCATTAAAAGCCTCACTATAATAAGTTTTCGCTCAAACATCTTAAAACATCCACTAAAACCCTGCAATGTAGTCATGGTGTGGTTTAAAGAAAATTTAGTGCGATAAAGGAGATAAGCGACTTTATTGTGCTAAAGTGATTTCCACATTCGACAAAACGGTGGTATAATGGAGAGATGAATTGATAGATCGGAGTGTGGATTTAATGTTCGTTCGTACGAAGGGAAGTTGGGAAGAGGCTGGTTTTGGTAACCGGACTGCTGTGCAGGATCAGGTGATTCCGCAGATGCTTGAAGGGCGTGATGTGATTGTTGAGTCGCCTACTGGAACGGGGAAGACGCTTGCATATGCCATTCCGGTGATTGAAAAGATGGATGTTAAAAAAAAGCTTCCACAGGCACTTGTTTTAGCGCCATCCAAAGAGTTGTCGATGCAAATTCTTGATGTTATTCAATCATGGGGCACGCCGAGTGGAGTGCGTGCAACTTCGATTATTGGCGGAGCTAACCCTAAAAGGCAGCTGGAGAAATTAAAGAAACAACCTCATGTTGTTGTGGGAACACCGGGGCGAATTTTGGAACTGATTAAACAAAAAAAGCTTAAAACGCATGAAATGAAGACAATTATTTTAGACGAGGCAGATCAACTTTTGTTGCCTGAACACAAGGGTTCTATCAGTGATATTATTAAAAGTACCTTGGCTGATCAGCGTCAGCTTGCCATGTTCTCAGCAACCCTTCCAAAAGAAACTGAAGTGCAAGGGCGAGAGATGATGAAAAACCCTGAACTTGTACGCATAGATCGTACTGAGTTTGTTGCTGAGGGTAATGTAAAGCATCAATACATGGTTTGTGAAGCAAGAGAGAAAATTGACTTGATTCGAAAAGTTGTTAGAATGTCGTCAATGAAAAGCGAAAAATCATTAGCATTTATGCGCGAAGTACGTGACGTTCTGATAGCAACAGAGAAGCTTAATTTTAAAAATATGGAGATCGCACCACTTCATAGTGATCTTAACAAAGAAGAAAGAGCAGCTTCAATGAGGAAGTTTCGTAAAGGGGAACTACCATTGATGCTTTCAACAGACGTTGCAACACGTGGCTTAGATATTAAGGATGTTACGTATGTTATTCATATGGACGTTGCGGAGGATTTGGATCAATATATCCACCGTTCGGGTCGTACGGGGCGTGCCGGAAAGAGTGGGACAGTTCTTTCTTTGGTTACACCTTATGAAGAAAAACAAGTAAAGCGATTTGCGAAACAGCTTGGGATTGAGCTTGAACCTGTGACGATTTATCGCGGTGAATGGCAACTAGATAAGAAGGAATAAAAAAGCATGATGTTCGCAGAGAAGGGGGGAATCCTTTATTCTGCGAGCATTATGCATTTTTTCTGTCGATAATTTCGAAGCAATCCTTCATATACGATGTGTTTGTTAGGAATAGCCAAAAAATCGTGCGGTGCGGTTAATCCAGGCTTTCGTGCGTTGGTCGGGTCTTCTACATTTTTTAAAACAGTCGCCACGAATTGAGAACAGAAAAAAGCGTTGCTTCGATTTATTTCTCGATTTATTAAAAATCCAACCAAGCCAATTAAGTTGTATTTATATAGATTCTTATTTGATATAAAATGATCGACTGCTTGACGAATGGATCGCCACTCTTTTTTCGTCACGCTTAGCTTCATCAGTAAACAAGAGGTATTACTTTTTAGTTTATAAATGCCGTTTTGAATATTTTCTTGAACGAAACCTGAAAATAGCGGACACACCATACTTTTTCGTCCAAAAGAATATAGTTCATTTAGTTCTGAATCAAAAGCAATCGAAACATGATTGTATTCAGCCTGCGTGAAATATTTAATGCAGCGTGTGAAAAGGGTTTTAGTATTGGTTAAAAGCAAATAAATGGACCGTGTTTTCATCGCTTACCTCCTGATCCTTTTAAAGGTCTACTTCTAATCCTATACGCACGAATCAAGGCGAAGTTTCATTTTTTGGATTTTTTGTCATATATAGAATGATGATTTCTGAAAAAAATGGATGTTGATTGGGTTTGTTATTGAAGGACCTTTATGCAACAAGGCGAAGGTAGAGTAGTATCAAACTGGTTGCTGTGGTGACAGTTCTTGTTCTTAGTTATACTTATTTCTATGCATTCACAAATATAATTATCTGTTTTTTATTTACTACACTAAAAATTATTGGAGCAGTTATTCCATTAGGTTCAATCTTATTAGTATCTAAAAATGCAATTGAGTTTTCCTTACCTGATAGAAACGCAGAAAAGACTTTACATTATTTTTTTCCATTCCCCTTTACTCTTAGGCTTAAGGGGAGTATTATAGCTTTCATAGTGAGATTCAAAGTCGCTAAATTTCGTTTTTTCGAAAGCGAGATCCACTTTACATCATTCTCCTTTTTAAGATATTTCAGAATTTTCTTAAAGTTTCGTGTGGATATGAATGAAGAAAAGGGGAAACTAATATTTGAAAAGTGGTTTCAGATTTTTGTACTGATTGGATTTGTATTAATTTTTTAAAATCAATTTAAAATATATTTCTCTCTTATAACTTCAATGATTTTACTTGTCGTAATTCTTACAGCGTCAGAAACCATAACTTTCGTACATTTTTTAAAATTTTTTTGTGTGTTTAAAAATATTCTTTTCATGGGGTTTATCTTTTTAGTTTACTGGTGAATACAATGGCTAATAAAAAGAAGAGAAAATCATCTACGAGTCCGGAAGAAGAGTCATATTAAAATGTTATATAGGAATTATATTTCGTTATAGTTTGTTCATGACATCAACTCAGGAAAATTCGAGAAGAATTTTTCTAGTCGGTAAGTAGTTTTTTTGTTATTTAGGAAATAATATTTTAAATAAATGCTGATAACTAAATATGTGAAAATTCATCATTGTGCTCTAGCGGTCAGTTTCTCGAGTCGGTCACACAATCAAGTAAACAAAATTCGTCTACTTGTGTTGTGCGTCTTATGCTTGCCTGAATAAGCCGTTTGCGCTTTTGTTTTCTACTCATACATTAGTTAAGAATAGTAGTGCTTTAGAACGCGTGTTATAGAAAAGGATGGATCAACGTGAAAAAACAAGTTGCTGTATTAGGATTAGGAAGCTTTGGTGGTCATTTAGTTGAAGAATTTCATCATATTGGAGCGGAAGTGTTTGCGATGGACCGTGACCCAGAGCTAGTGGATCGGTTCAGCGACATTGCTACTCATGTTATCCGTGGAGACGCACAAGATGAGCAACTCCTGATACAAGAGGGGATACGAAATTTTGATTTAGTCGTTGTGTCTTTTGGAGAAAACATTGAGGCAAGTATTTTAACAACGCTTATTCTTACAGACCTAGACGTAAAAGAAATTTGGGTGAAAGCATCAAGCCTTTATCATCAAAAGGTGCTCGAGAAAATTGGTGCAACGCGAGTAATCCGACCAGAAAAAGATATGGCTAAAAGAATTGCACACCGTATAACCTCTGAACATTTAATTGATTATGTTGAGCTTACAGATGAACATTCGATGGTTGAAATAAAAGCTACACCAAAAATAATTGGCAAGACGCTTGCAACCTTAAATGTAAGAAAGCGATTTGGTTGTAATATTGTTGGCATATACCGATCGCACGACATGATCGTTTCGCCGACTGGTGAAGACAAGATTTTAAAAGATGATATGTTGATTGTTATCGGCGAAAATCGTAAACTGCATCGATTTGAAAAGCAAGGGGTGTAATGATGTGTGAAAAAAGTTGGAGCATTCAGGTCACCCCAATCTTAATCGTGGTTTTATTGTGGGGACTTGCTATTAAATCACACGACCTGTCCATAGTAAAAAATACTATTCCCAAAAGGTACTTGCAGGGTGAAAGAAAAAACGTTCTCGCGTGTTGAGAACGTTTTTTTTTGAAAAGGTAGTTCAATTATCATGAACAGCTGATAAAGTGGATGCAAGCTTCGATAAACAGGTCATGAGCTTAGATAAACAGCTAACAAACTTCGAAAACACACCTCAAGTGATTACTAGTGGATGTATTCGATGATAATGAAGTGGAATAGTGGCTGTCAGGAATTACAGAGTAGGCGTAGAATTTTTTTATTTTTGAGTATTGACGCTATTGTGTATTTTTAGTAGAGTAATCTTAATTGAATAAATAGTTTGTATTCTTATCGAGAGAGGTGGAGGGACAAGGCCCTGCGAAACCTCAGCAACCTTCAATCTTTTTTTAAAAGTATTTGAAAAGGTGCTAACTCCATCTTGCCTGTAAACATTTGTTTGCGTGCAAGGAAGATAAGGAGAGTTGTCAGCTTATACGTACAGGTCTTCTTAATGATAAATAAGAAGGCCTTTTTGCATACAGATTTAAAAAAGACTTGTCGGTTTAAATGTAAGTAATCCTTTTTCATATGAAGGGAAGAACCCGCTAAAGTTCCAGAAATAGTTTTAAGCAAATAGCTACAAAACGAGCTGGCTCCACATTGGAGTGCAATACAAAAATAAGAGAGGGGAATAGACATGAACTTTTTGGATGCGCTTCAGGAAAAAATCTTAATTGCAGATGGAGCGATGGGAACGCTGCTCTATTCATACGGCACGGATCAATGTTTTGAAGAGTTAAACATTTCTCAAGCAGAACATATCCAACGCATTCACACAGCTTATATCAATGCAGGAGCAGATGTAATTCAAACGAATACATATGGTGGCAACTATCACAAGCTGGAACGATACGGTCTACAGGATCAGGTGAAAGAAATCAATAGTGCCGCTGTTAGAAATGCGAAAGCCGCTGCTACTGAAGGTACGCATATTCTTGGTACGATTGGCGGTATACGCGGTATTCGCCCACAATTCATTGAATTAGATGAAATTAAACGTACGTTTCGAGAACAGCTCTATTGTTTGCTTTTAGAGGGCGTGGATGGGTTGTTATTTGAAACCTATTATGATTTAGCAGAGCTGTCTACACTTGTACAAATTGCTCGCAAGGAAACGGATCTTCCAATCGTTGCACAAGTGTCTCTTCAAGAAGTTGGAGTGCTTCAAGACGGTACACCGATTACGGAGGCTTTGAAAAGATTAGAAAATGTTGGTGCCGATGTTGTTGGAATCAATTGTCGCCAAGGTCCATTTCATATGCTTAGAACGTTAGAAAGGGTGCCACTGCCCAAACACGCTTTTTTATCTTCGTATCCTAATGCAAGTCTTCCGTCCTATTCTGATGGAGCGCTTCAATATAACAACAATGCAGATTATTTTGGAGAGTGCGCAAAGTCTTTTCAAGCACAAGGCATTCGTTTGCTTGGAGGTTGTTGTGGCACGACGCCCGATCATATTCGCGCATTTTCTCAAGCGTTAGAAGGAGCTGTTCCGATAGAAGAAAAGCAGATCATCGTTCCTAAACCAAAAATTGAAGTACGATCGCAGTCACGTGTGATTCCTGAGCCTTTGCAATCCATTGTTTTATCTCGACCATCTGTTGTAGTTGAGTTAGATCCCCCAAAAAAACTGAACACAGATGCTTTTATGAGAGGGGCAAAAGCACTGAAGGACGCGGGGGCTGATGCGATTACACTAGCGGACAATTCTCTCGCTAGTCCACGTGTATCAAATGAGTCTCTTGGTCACCTGATCAAGCAAGAAGTTGGCGCAAGGCCACTTGTTCATATTACGTGTAGAGACCGTAATTTAATTGGTCTCCAGTCTCATTTAATGGGGCTCCATACGCTTGGGTTGCACGATATTTTAGCGGTAACAGGTGATCCGACAAAGGTTGGGGATTTCCCTGGAGCAACATCTGTGTACGATGTGTCTTCATTTGAATTGATTGAAATGATCCAACAGTTAAATCGAGGCATTTCAATGTCTGGTAAAGATTTAGGAGAATCAACTTCCTTTTCAATCGGCGCTGCATTTAATCCTCACGTACGAAGTGTCGAACGTGCTGTGGTGCGTATGGAGAAAAAGATTGCAGCTGGAGCAGATTATTTTATGAGTCAGCCTGTCTTTTCACAAGAAAAGCTATTGGATGTGTATGACCATACAAAACACATTGAAAAACCAATGTACATTGGACTTATGCCACTCACGAGTAGTCGAAATGCAGAGTTTTTACATCATGAAGTTCCAGGGATTAAGCTATCAGATGAGGTTCGTGAACGTATGTTAAAAGTATCTGATGATAAAGAAAAATCAGCTCAAGAAGGCATCTTGATCACAAAAGCATTGATTGATGCAGCGCTCGAGTTGTTTAACGGCATTTACTTAATTACACCATTTATGCGCTATGAGACCACGGTTGAATTAACAAGATACGCAAATGAACAAGCTGCCAAAAGAGCTGGAGGGATTTCGAATGTGTCCAACGTTATTCATTAAACAACTAGAGAAAAAAATCCTCATTATGGATGGAGCAATGGGCACGATGCTTCAAGAAGCTCAGCTGAGTACTGATGATTTTGGTGGAGAAGAACTAGAAGGCTGTAATGAAAATTTGAACCGAACGGCACCTAATTTAATTGAACAAATCCACGATGTTTATTTTGCGGCAGGAGCAGACATTGTTTGTACAAATACTTTCGGAAGCATGAGTGTGGTGCTTGAAGAGTACGATATTGGGCAAGACGCGTATGAATTAAGCAAACTTGGTGCTGAAATTGCCAAACGCTCCGCAGTTAAATGGTCAACAGCTGTTCAACCAAGATTTGTCGCTGGGTCTATGGGTCCAACGACGAAAACACTTAGCGTTACAGGGGGAACAACCTTTGAGGCGCTAACATCTTCTTACGCTGAACAA
Source organism: Jeotgalibacillus marinus (assembly GCF_040801915.1). NCBI lineage: Bacteria > Bacillati > Bacillota > Bacilli > Caryophanales > Caryophanaceae > Jeotgalibacillus > Jeotgalibacillus marinus. The sequence continues at coordinate 89,588 of NZ_JBFMIA010000008.1, forward strand.
GCGAGAGGGTTGATTGACGGTGGAGCAGACTTGTTACTTGTTGAGACAAGTCAGGACCTTTTAAACGTTAAATGTGCTTTTTTAGGTATTCAAGAAGCATATGAACGAACAGGTAAAGAGCTTCACATCATGATTTCAGGAACGATTGAACCAATGGGTACGACACTTGCTGGACAAACAATCGAAGCATTTTATATAAGTGTTGAGCACATGAACCCAGTTTCCGTCGGACTGAACTGTGCAACGGGTCCTGAATTTATGCAAGATCATATACGATCACTTTCCGATTTAAGCAACTCGTACGTTAGCTGTTATCCGAATGCGGGATTGCCTGATGAAGAGGGACAATATCATGAAACAGCCGACTCATTATCCAAGAAGCTTGTAGGCTTTGCAGAAAAAGGCTGGCTAAATATTGTTGGCGGGTGTTGTGGTACGACGCCAGCTCATATCAAATCATTAGCCGAATCAATGAAGAAATTTAAACCTAGACAGATCGTGAAAAAGCAAGTACACACCGTGTCAGGAATTGAACCCCTTGTGTATGACGATCCATCCATGCGTCCCCTTATGATTGGCGAGCGCACAAATGTGATTGGCTCGCGTAAATTTAAACGATTAATCGCTGAAGGAAAGATAGAAGAAGCGTCTGAAATTGCTCGTGCACAAGTAAAAGGGGGCGCACATGTCATCGATATTTGTTTAGCCGATCCTGACCGTGAAGAACTAGATGATATGGAACAATTTATTCAGGAAGTCGTGAAAAAAGTGAAAGTTCCACTCGTGATTGATTCAACGGATGAAGCGGTTATTGAAAAAGCGCTTAAATATTCACAAGGGAAAGCGATTATTAACTCGATCAATTTAGAAGATGGTCTTGAGCGATTTGATGCCGTTATTCCTTTAGTTAAAAAGTTTGGTGCAGCGGTTGTTGTGGGAACAATAGACGAAATTGGAATGGGTGTATCTGTAGAACGCAAGCTTGAAATTGCCAAACTCTCGTATCAAATTTTAGTAGAAGATTATGGTGTGAATCCTTCAGATATTATTTTTGATCCACTTGTATTTCCAGTTGGAACAGGAGATGAGCAGTACATCGGTTCAGCGAAAGCAACGGTTGAAGGGATCAAAGCGATTAAAGAAGCACTGCCATTGGTGCAAACGACATTAGGCATTAGCAACGTGTCATTTGGTTTACCGCCAGTTGGTCGAGAAGTATTAAACGCTGTATTCCTTTACCACTGCACACGAGCAGGGCTTGATTACGCAATAGTTAATACTGAAAAACTAGAACGTTTCGCATCTATTTCAACAGAAGAAGTGAAGATGGCAGAAACACTGTTGTTTGATACAACAGACGAATCACTCGCACTCTTTACCGAATTTTATCGTGGAAAGAAAAAAGAAATGAAATCTACTATGCCTGATATGACACTAGAGGAACGCCTAGCTTATTACGTCGTTGAAGGGACAAAAGAGGGGTTGCTACCTGATTTAGAAAAAGCATTAGCAGCATACGAAGCACCTCTAAGCATTATTAATGGACCGCTTATGATGGGAATGAAAGAAGTGGGGCGTCTTTTTAATGCCAATCAGTTAATCGTTGCTGAAGTGCTTCAAAGTGCAGAGGTCATGAAAGCCTCAGTAGCTTTTCTTGAACCTCATATGGATGCATCCGATATGTCTTCATCTAAAGGAAAAGTCCTCCTTGCAACAGTAAAAGGGGATGTGCATGATATCGGAAAAAACCTGGTCGACATCATATTAAGCAATAATGGCTATGATGTTGTGGACCTTGGTATCAAAGTCACGCCTACTGTATTAATAGAAGGAATTAAGCGAGAGAAACCGGATCTTGTGGGTTTATCTGGATTACTCGTAAAGTCTGCTCAGCAAATGGTGATTACGGCAAGTGATATGCAAGAAGAGGGTTTGGAGATTCCGATTTTAGTTGGTGGGGCAGCACTCTCACGTAAATTTGTGGATACAAAAATTTCGCAAAACTATGAGGGGCTCGTGCTTTACGCGAAAGATGCGATGAACGGACTCACGCTTGCAAACCAATTGCAGGACGAGCTGGAGCGAGTGCAGCTAGTTAAAGAACGACAAGCGAAACGTGATGCCATTGCTAGTGCTGTTCCTTATGAAAAAAAAGAGAAATCGGTTATTGCAGTTAAAACGCGTCCAGCCGTTTCAACAGATGTACCTGTGTTCACTCCTTCAGACTTAAAACGAAGAGTGCTGAATTCATACTCCGTTGCTCACGTAGAGGCCTATATTAATATGCAAATGCTGATTGGGCATCATTTAGGTGTAAAAGGAAAAGTGTCACGCTTGCTGGCAGAAAAAGATGAGAAGACGATGAAAATTAAAGCTGTAGTGGATAACTTGATCTCTGAAGTAAAAGCAGAATCACTTATTCAACCTTCTGCTGTGTATCAATTCTTTCCTGCACAATCGAACGGGGATGATGTGATTATTTATGATCCGACCGATCATCGTCGCGAGATTGAACGCTTTACGTTTCCACGTCAACCTAGAGAACCGTTCCTATGTTTGGCGGATTATTTAAAATCAGTCGATAGCGGTGAACTTGATTATGTTGGCTTTTTCACTGTTACTGCTGGTCGTGGTATACGTGAAAAAGCGCAAATTTATAAAGATGCAGGACGCTTTTTGGAAAGCCATGCATTGCAGTCACTTGCTCTTGAAACAGCAGAAGGCTTTGCAGAGCTCGTTCACCAGCAAATGCGTGATCGCTGGGGCTTCCCGGATGCTGTGGACTTCACCATGCAAGAGCGTTTCAGTGCTAAGTATCAAGGCCAACGTTTTTCATTTGGCTATCCAGCTTGTCCTAATTTAGAGGATCAAGAAAAGCTGTTTAAATTGATTCAGCCCCAGGAAATCGGGGTTGAACTGACAGATGGGTATATGATGGAGCCGGAAGCCTCGGTTTCCGCGATTGTTTTTGCTCATCCGGAGGCTAGGTATTTTAATGTTTTGTAGGATTGAACGCGAAGGTAGAGGCAATCAAGCACGATAATTCTAATCAATCATGCGATGTGTATTTACAGAATCAGGGACATAACTACAGATTATGGTGGGGGCATCAGCGGTTATGTGCAGTTTTCCGAAGCTTAGAACTCGTTTATCGAAGTTAAGGTTTCCGTTATCGAAGCATACTCTCACGTTATCCACGTTTAGTGACTATTTACCTATAGTAATTTGAACAAAAAGCCGTTTCCCCAGCAAAGTCCTCAGGGAAGCGGCTTTTTTATACTATAAATCAGACGGCGTAGCACTTGGCACGCGGATGAAATCTTTTCGTTTACGGAGTAGGGCATGTATAGTCAGTAATTCAAAATAAATATAACTTTTTACAGGAAGCTCTTCTTCATCTGTTTGGTCCTTCAATGCACTTCGCATCGTTTGAAGGGGGGCGCGATCGACTGGTTCCATATGTTGTGTGCTGTGAACACGTTCGATTAACTGAGACATAAGCAGCCTAACATCTGCTATTTCTTTTTCAGTCCATTGAGGACGCTCCTCCAATGGCAGGCTTATTAAATTGGTTAAATGATAGGTTAACTGTTTTAACAAATAGATCTTTTTTTGATGCAAGTGAACCGTGCGCATCTCATCTCGTTTGTATTTATGGTATTGCCATTCTTCAAGTTGAAACCGGCAAAGAGTTTCTGTGCGCTCAAGCTTGTAGCGCAAGTGCTCTGCAGTCGTTTCTAATTCACGTGAACGGATTTTCCCAGTAAATAACTCTTCTAACCGTTGCTCAAAAATTCTTGCAAACTCGTGCTGAGATTGATCCAACTGATGCTTGATTTGTTGCTCGTATTTTGGTGGTAATAAAACAAAATTTACAATAGTAGAAGTAAATAGACCAATTCCCGTGGTTCCTAACCGTGTTAAAAAGGTTAGGAAAAAGTGATCTTCAGTACCAGGAATCATCGCAACGGCTGTTAATGTAGCCACAAGCATCCCTGCATCAAGACGTAGTTTATGACACAACCAAATGGTTACGACTGATGCGATCGCATAGGTTAAAGCAATTTCACCTAGCCAAAAAGTTGTAAGCATTGCAATGGCTCCACCAATGGATGAAGCAGGAAAGCGTATCAACCCTTTACGAATTGAATCAGCAGCGGTTGGTTCAATCGTCACAATGGCAGTAATGACAGCAAAAATGACGGGTAGATTAAGTGATTGGCAAATGAGTGCAGTTAAAAACACTGCAACACCAGTTTTCACGATTCGCCCTCCGACAAACCGATTGGTAATCCATTTCATACGAGGTAACATCCTTTATAGAAACATTGTAAAATAGTATTTAGATGGTCTTATTATACATATTCAATCATCCAGCTCTGTACTTTAAGGCTTCTCTGGTTTAGCCGCACAACCTAGTAGGAAAAAAGCGCCTACTTGCGTTGCGCACCCTATGCTTGTCGGGGTTAAATGAGCAGTTTTTGCTTTTGTAAATTCCAATTTTCTACAAGTATAGCATAGGATAGCATGAGACGAAGGAGAAATTTTTAGATGACAATATTTTTAAAAGGCGCTACAATGGTGTAGATGCAATTGCCACAAGGGGAGCCATAATGGCTGAGAGTGAACATCTTGTTCAGACCCTTTGAACCTGTAAGTTAATGCTTACGTAGGAATGTGGATGGAAACAGGAGCGGTATGCAATGTCTTGATTTTAATTCTAGGACATTTCTTTTTTTATGTACTTTGAGATTAATGATTTTCTAATAAAGTAGTAAAATGGCAACTGTTGAATTCCCTTCGTGCGAGCTACATGCAAAAGGAGGAATCAGAATGGAACGTACTAAGCTTTTATATTTACTTGAAATAGCAATCTTCTCTGCAATTGGTCTTATTTTGGACAAGCTTTCATTTTCCGTTTGGCCACAAGGTGGTTCGGTTAGCTTTGCGATGGTGCCGATTATTTTAATGGCGTTGCGCTGGGGGCTTAAAGGAGGTTTGTTGACAGGGTTTTTAGTCGGTACTCTTCAAGTCGTACTTGGAGGATCGTATATTATTGACCCTGTTCAAGGAGTTCTTGATTATCCAATCGCTTATACTGTTGTTGGATTGTCAGGGATTTTTTCTGGGGTAGTTCAACGTACGATGAGTGATGGGAAAATGAGAAAAGCAGTTGGATTTATTGTTTTAGCAACATTTGTTGGAATCCTTCCGCGGTTTGTTTGTCACTTTTTCGCAGGTGTTATTTTCTTCGGATCAGGATCACCAGGCGTACCAGCATGGCAATATTCTTTAGCTTATAACGGTTCTTACTTAGGACCTGCCTTTATTCTTACAGCAATCGTGACTGTTACCTTACTATCTACTGTACCAAGAATTACAACAAGGTAATGTTAAATGGCTTTGAATTTTTAACCAATTGGCAATAACGATATCCATAATATACGGGTTTCTCCTTTTTGTTAGGGTATCTAATATTTATAAATATGCCTTTTACACAACCGATAAACTTTCTATTTCACAGCCTTCTAAAATTATCTTTTAAAGGGAAGATCACTTCTGGATAGGATAAGTCAGTAAGTCAAAAGATATTGGAAAGAAATTTTAACATGGAGATTAGCAGAAATTCATAAATTAAATAGTGTCTTCGAAGAGTATTCTCGAAGGCATTTATTTTCCAGTTTCATTATTATCTAAAGTGTCAAGAATTGCATAACCTAAAGCCTGTCTCGTTCACTCGAGATGGGCTTTTTTGATATTACGGAACACATAATTTCCTAGAGTTGAATATTGAATTCATATTTTTTAAGTCAATTAATAGGATGAATAAAGAGTAGCTTGAATCAGCTTCATACGGATCGCGGAAGTGAATTCAAGAATAAATTGATTAGATGAAGCCTTAGAAACATTTGAAATCAAGCGTTCTTTGAGTATGAAAGGGTGCCCATACGATAACGCGGTTGCGGAGGCTACATTTAAAATCATCAAAACAGAGTTTGTGAAAAAACGTCACTTCGAATCGATAGCCCACTTAAAGAGTAACTATTTGATTATGTGAACTGGTTTAATGGAACAAGGATTCATGGAGGATTAGGCTATTTGAGCACAAGAGATTACAAGAATTTACACCCTAAAAAAACTGTCTATTTTAGTGTTGACATACCCGCTAAATAACGTAAGTCAGTAAATACATAGCTGTAACTGAAAAAAATAATGAGGGAGGCTGTTTGGTGTTTAATTTTACGTTTAAGGTTATCTTATTATCTGTACTTATTATTGTGTTGGGTATCGGAGTTTTGTTTTTAACTGTGAAAAATAGGACAGTAAGTGAAACAGAGTTACCGCAACACATTGCTGACATTGTTGCACAGACGGATGATAAAACGTTACAGAATAATATTGAAGTGATAAACTTTGGTGTAGATGACACTGTTATAAAAGATGAAGTTACTGATGATGTGGTGCAAAACGTTATACATGGGATGTCTCATCAAAAAGTTGATGCAGAAGAAAAATGGGCTAGTATGAATATATTAATGACGGAGAAACGGATTGAAGTCTTACGTGAACAAGTCCGTGAAAATGAGGATCACTTAACGCATTATGATCTTTATATGGACATACTTGATCGGTGGGGGATAGGAGATTTTTCACAAGCAGATTACGACCATAATCTTATTTGGGACTTACAAGGTGGTATAGTTGGTGAAGCAGAAGGACTATTAAGTGAGAAGGCTGAGTACAATTACATTCTTAATTTGTATTGGGATGAATTAAAAGGGATGATAAAAAAACTGGATTAACATCTGTGCAGTACTTCATTGATTTAGAAGCAAAGGATGTTTTAGAACTGTTTGAAACATATATTACAGGTAATCCAAAAGGTGCAATTTGTGTGATTTTTAAAGATTATTCTAAAAGTAAAGCATTTAAATTAATTTGTAGAAATAAGAAATAAGTATATTTTTGTTAAATTATTTCTTTTTTATAGTAAGAGGTTATTTTAAAAGCAAAAAGCCTGCTAAACCGAATATGGCTGATTTAATACCATTAAAACAAAAAGTAGAATAAAAGCAAGTAACCCTAAACTTATACCTGCAAAAATCCCTTTATATGGAATTTAATAAATGAATTATTCCTACAAAAGCTCACGATACACCTTCTGAATCGTATTCGGATTGATTGTCAACTCCTGTCAAGAGACCGTACCGACGGCAGCTGATCATCCTCACTTAAAACTTCTCGCATCATCAACATCTTCAACTGTTCATCAACTGCTCATAAATAGTGACTCGACTTTTCGTTTCTAACGTCAACGTCAGCAACCTCCTAACCACAAAGAATGCACCATCTGTATTACGTTAGCAATATAGTTAGTCAAGAGTAATTTATTGAAATATTTTAGTAAGTGGGGTATGATAAGTGATTATGAACTCCAAAAAAAGCGATGTATTATCACATGTTCATTTTGATCTTTAGTCATTTAATGTCTTGTATCACTATATCTAGTGAGTTGTCATTTATAAGAGATTTCATTTTTTAAAATCTAGAACAAGCAAATAAAATAGATAAATAGGGAAACCCCAAGACAAAAGAAAAAAAGAGAGATACTTGGCGTTAGAAAGGTAAATAAAGAGAAATATGTGTCGTATTTTTTGGGAAACTCTCTTTAAAACAAGGAAGTAATAAAAAATTTTTTAAAAAACACACGTAAAACGTAAAATTCACATGAAACACACATGACAATTTATAATTAGTTTTAGCCTAACCAAATTGTTAATTGAAAAACAAAAAAGGGGGAGAATAACATAAAAACTATTACTCTTCTAACATTGCCATTAAGTCTAGGAATTGCATTGGCGAATATTTCGACAAAATTATAGTTAGATGTACAAATCACCTTAGGAATGAAAGGAAGAATTGCTGTATGAATAATCAACAAGAGTCGACAAAAATTAGAGCGGCAGAATCTGCGAATGATCAGGGAGCAATCGGGAAGTTCCCAAAAACGAGAGCAGTCATGGCGATTTTAAGCGCCAAGATAGCCAAAAAAGGGAGTCAGTTACTTGGAAAAGGTGGAGGGAACATCCCTGGGGTAATCGCACGGAAAGTGGATCGTCGCATATTAACGAAACTTGCCAACCAAGTCGAAACTACCATTGTGCTCACGGGAACCAATGGAAAAACTACCACTAGTAATCTACTCGCAGCGATTTTACATGAAACTGGAAAACCGGTCATTCATAACGCCCTAGGAAACAATCTCCTTTCAGGAGTGACTGCATGTTACGTGGATAGTGCCTCTATTAATGGCAAGTTGAATCAACCCTATAAATATGCTGTCATGGAAATAGATGAGAGCAACATTCCTCTCGTCTTAAAGGAACTCACTCCAACGTATGCCTTAGTTACTAATTTTTCTCGAGACCAGTTGGGTCGCGTGGGAGAAATAGATTTACTCGTTGAAAAAGTTAAAAAAGGAATCCAGCCCACTCCCGCCACACTCGTGTTAAATGCAGATGACCCCCTTGTGATGCGAATGGAGAGTCTTGAGAATCCTAAAGTTCATTTTGGCATTCATCCGAACGCCTATGACTTTGAATCGTTTAGCATGGCTGAGTCGAAATTTTGTCCTGATTGTGGAAACGAATTAACTTACGACCATCTTCATTATGGACATTTAGGGTTGTTTCATTGCACGTGCGGCTTTAAACGACCGACCCCTTCATATGAATGCACGCATATTGAAGAAGGAGATCTTTCCTTTCGGGTAGATGAACAGCTGTATCAACTGTCCATTGAGGGCGTCTACAATGTGTATAACGCACTCGCTGCCATCGCGGTGGCACGTGAACTGGGGATCGAAGAAGAAGTGATCGCTCGGGGCATTATGAATTATCGTTCTTCCAATGGACGGATGGAACGGTTTAACATTAACGGGGGGGCGCGCTTGCTCAATTTAGTAAAAAATCCTGTGGGTATGGACACTACCTTGTCTGAAGTGATTAAAGAAAAACAAGCCAAACAATGGGTCTTTGCCTTTGACGAAAAAACCCACGACGAAGACATTTCATGGATTTGGGATACGGACCTTGAACGAATCGCGAAAACCGAGTATACGCGTCTCATTTGTTGTGGCAACCGTGCACAAGAAATGGCGTTGCGTCTTAAATATGGAGGGGTGGACGAATCGTCTATTGTCGTCATTGAAGACAAGAAACAAGCCATGGAGGAATCCTTCAGAGAAGCTACGCCCACATATTACGTACCTACTTATACGGCTTTATCCACTGTACGAAAGTACTTACAAAAAAACAACGAAGGTGAGAAAAAATGAATCTAACCCTCTTTCACTTTTACAGTGATCAATTAAATTTGTACGGCGATCGAGGTAATGTGATCGCACTAAAGAAACGAGCTGAATGGAGAGGCATTACCCTCGATGTCGTTGATGTGAAAGCCGCCAGTGCGGTAGATTTAACAAAAGCAGATGTCTTACTTATCGGCGGGGGACCTGATCGACTACAGGCCCTTTGTACGGATGATCTACGAGGCATTAAAGGAGAGTTTAAACAGGCAATTGATGACGGAGTGAGTGCCCTTACCATTGGCGGAGGATATCAGCTTTTAGGAGAGTATTATGAATTACCTGATGGAAAAAAACTCCAAGGGCTTGGCGTGTTGGATTTTTACACCCATTCCCCTTCTTCTGGTCCAAGGGAGCGGCTCATTGGCAATATCTTACTTGAATCGCCTCGCTTTGGCCGCATAGCGGGCTTTGAAAACCACGGAGGACGCACGTATCATGACTATGAAACCTTGGGTGATGTCGTGGCAGGTCATGGAAACAATGGAAAAGATAAAAAAGAAGGGCTTCTCTATAATAATTTGATCGGGACATATCTGCATGGACCTGTTCTTCCGAAAAACCCTGCCTTAACCGACTTTTTACTCGAAGCGGCGTGGAAACGAAAAACAGGAAACCCCCTTCCTCCCTACGAGCAGAACGAACTAGAAAACGCTGCGAACCGCCACCTATGGGACGTACATGAAAAGAAAGTGTGAACCTAATCTAAATGTGAACTGAACCTATAAAATGGACAGTTTAATAAATTTGACTAGGTAGCTAAGAGATGACCTCGTGACTCGGGGTCATCTTTTTAATTCCCATTGATATAGATGTTGATTGTATTCTTCGATATATAAGTCAGTTAATTCCTTTAATCCCCATAAACTCTTGCATCCTTTATATTCGACTTCATCTATAAAATGATCAAAGAAGGGTTCGATCGGAGCTTATTCCAACAATTTCATTGTGAAACTGATTTGGATGTAGTAGCTTCCTTAAACTTTTCTATCGTCTTTTTATAAACAAGATCTATTTCGGAAACATGATAAGCAATTATTTCATTCGTACTTCCAGAACACACACTATATTTCGACGGTGTTCTACAAAATAGAGAGATCAGAAAAGATAAGTCCAATTACCTAAAATAATGGGTTTTCTTTTAATAACGATTGTTACCGTAGATTATTACTTATAGGTAGATAGGTGTATATGTTAGAGTAGCTTCAGAGTTTTGACAATTTACAACGTTATGAGGTTTGTATTATATAGAGAGAACCCTATTGATAATGGGTCCTATCGAACTTTATAGTTTATAGTTTCTCATATACATATCTCAAAATAGATAAGTAAGATTAACGTTGGAAATTCATGTTTTCCTTGATTCTCCCCCACATTGTAACGTTCTAGAGTTTGCCATAATCATTTCTACGTCGTACTATACTTGACAAATACGACGTGGAATTTTCACCTCATAACATGATTGGTATCTTTCAGGACGATATCGACACCGCTATTGATAATTTTAATTTATAGTAATTGTGAAAAAAAGACCGACAATATGACGGTCTCGCTTGAGAGAAAAATTACTCCTTCATTCCGTTGACTTTGATGAACCTCTAGCGATTCTAATAGATCATCGGACAATTGAAAAGGAACTGTTTGAGATGATAGATAATTATAGATTTGAAAACTGGTTTAGTAATCGTTTTGAAGCAGTTGTTAATCTGATTAATAAGGGATTTGAAAAGATAGAGGAAGAAAATAATAACGATGAATAACCCCTCTCCAAATGGTTAGGGGTTTTCTTCGAAAAATTTGATTAAAATTGGTAAATATCAAATTTTTAGGTTAATTAATAAGAGAAATGTCATAATCCTATTTCGATGTGTGAACTTTTTAAATTATGATATACTAAAATAATCAGAAAAAGTCGAATTTAGGGGAATCTCATGTTTCAAAATCTCTCTCTTCAGACAAAAATTATTTTACTTAACGTCACGATTATTTTAGGCATTACGATTGCGATCAGCATTATTCTTGGCTATAAAGAGATGCAAGATACAAAAGAAAATATAGGGTCACGTGCGCTCGAAGTGGCGACGACGGTCGCGATGATGCCCAGTTTAATTAAAGCGTTTGATGATGAAGACCCTTCTCTGGTCATTCAACCAATCGCAGAGCACGTACGCTCGATAGTGGAAGCTGAGTTTATTGTTGTAGGGAATGTAGAAAGTGTACGTTATTCACATTCTGATGAAAGTAAAATTGGACAACGGATGATTGGTAGTGATAATGCCCAAGCATTAGTAGATGAGGAGTATTATATTTCGGAAGCGGTAGGATCTCTTGGACCAAGTATGCGCGGAAAAGCGCCAGTTTTTAATGAAGCTGGCGAAGTTATTGGGGTCGTTTCGGTCGGCTATATGATAGAGGATATTCAATTAATGATTACTCGAAATATAATTGAAGTCATCGTTTTTTCGTTCATTATTTTATTATTAGGATTAACCGGTAGTATTTTTCTTGCGAGGAATATTCAAAAAGATACAATGGGATTAGAGCCCCGTGAAATTTCAGCTTTATACCGTGACCGAGAAGCGATTTTATCTTCGATTATTGAAGGGGTCGTGGCGCTTGATCGTGATGGTCGGATTACGACAATGAATCAATCGGCGGAGAAAATCTTAAATTTAGATAAACGTAGTGTTAATAAGCATATAGAAGAAGTCATTCCAAATGTAAGAATGAAAGAAATGCTTAAAATCGGTGTGACGACTAAAGATGAAGAGATGTTGATTGGGAACAAGATGCTTATAATCAATCGTACGTTGATTCAAGATGATGGCAAAGTTGTCGGTGTGGTAGCGAGTTTTCGGGACAAGACGGAAGTTGAGGAAATGTTGAATACGTTATCAGAGATTCAACAATACTCAGAAGGGTTGCGTGCTCAAACGCACGAATACACAAATAAGTTGTATGCTATTTCTGGTTTATTGCAGCTTGGACAATATGAGGAAGTAATCGATTTAATTCAAGAAGAGACAAACGATCATGAATATCAGATGAGGCATATGCTCGATCAGATCCAAGACAAAAAAGTGCAGGCGATATTATTAGGTAAATTAGGAAAAGCTTCGGAACTCAAGGTAAAGTTACATATCGATGAAAATAGTTCGCTCAATGAGTTGCCCAAGCATATGAATATCTTAAAAATCATTAATATTTTAGGGAATTTACTAGATAATGCGATTGAAGAGGTGGCTTCGTTACCCAAAAAAGAGGTGCGTTTTTTTATCACTGACGTAGGGAATGACATTGTAATCGAACTAACGGATAGCGGGAGAGGGATACCACCAGAAGATATAAATAAATTGTTTGAACAAGGCTACTCCACAAAAGGAAAACAAGATCGTGGGTATGGATTGTCCATTGTGAAGAGCGCCATTGATGCGCTACAAGGATCCATTGAAATTCATCAAGAGAGACAAGGAGGCACGGTTTTTACGGTGTATTTACCAAAAGTTGTGACACAATAGGGGGATTGTGGAATGATTCAGGTGTTGATCGCGGAAGATGATTTCCGTGTAGCAGGTATACATGAACAGTTTTTAGCGAAAGTCCAAGGGACAAATTTAGTAGGAAAAGTCACCAATTGCGCAGAGACCATTGCGTTTGTGAAAGAACATGCGGTAGATCTAGTATTACTCGACAACTATATGCCCGATGGAATGGGTGTGGATTTAATTGAAGAGATTCATGCAAATAATGAAAAGGCGGATATCATTCTTGTTTCTGCTGCAACTGAAAAACTGTACATGGAGAAAGCCATTCGAAAAGGTGTGAAAGATATCATTATTAAACCTGCCAGACTCGAACGGTTTGTTGCTACGATTAAGCAATATAAAGAGGAAAGAGCAACTTTTGAAGAAGTGAGTGAGATAGACCAATCATTTCTCGATCGTTATTTTGGATTTGTGGGAGAACGAAAAGAGAAAAAAATATCGCATAAAGGGATTGACCCATTAACACTCGAGAAAGTGAAAGAAATATTGAACATTTCTCCTGATGGGACGTCGGCTGAAAAAATGGGAGAGCTAATGGGTGCATCTCGTACAACAGCAAGACGTTATTTGGAATATCTGGTTTCAGTTGACTATTGTTATGCAAAGCTCTTTTACGGAATCGTTGGACGACCAGAACGTCATTATTATGGGAAATGAGGTAACTTATCTTCGGATAGGTTATTTTTTTTGTGGTTTTTATGAACAAAATAAAATCAATGAATTTTAAGAAACTTAAATTGTAAACGGTTACATTAAGAAGATACAACTATATAATTCTAGTTATGAATTTAATAGATGGGGGATGTTTTACATGAAAAAGAGATTGTTGTTCTTTGTTATGATTTTATCTGCATTCGTACTGATGGCTTGTAATAGTGATAACGCAGGCGATGGTGACACTTCTGAAGGAGGTGCGTTTGAACCTTCTAAGCCGATAGAAGTCGTTGCTCCATCGGGTGCTGGTGGCGGATGGGATACTGCTGCACGTGAGGTTGTAAAGACATTTGGAGAAACAGGAATAATTGATGAGAATATGGCGGTCATTAATAAAGAAGGTGGGGGTGGTGCCATTGGTTGGGCATACGTTCACCAAAAAAATGATAGCCCTTACAATTTGTTTGTTTCTTCACCACCGATTATGTTCGTTCCATTAAATGGTCAATCTGAATATGGTCATGAGGATTTTACTCCACTTTCCAATCTCATTGCGGATTACGCTGTATTTGCAGTAAATGAAGATAGTGAATGGAACGACTTAAACGACTTATTTGAGTCGATGAAAGAAGATCCAGAAAGTGTCACAGTCATAGGTAACTCTTCACCTGGTAGTATGGATCACATGCAGTTCATACGAATTGCAAAAGCAGGTGGTGTGGATGTGACAAGAGTAAATTATGTATCCGAACAAGAGGGTGGAGCATTGACGGCATTATTAAATGGAAGTGTCGATGTGTATTCAACTAGTGTGTCGCAAACGGTTGAACAAGTGCGTGCAGGAAACGTTAAAGTATTAGCGGTTACTTCTGAAGAGAGATTAGAGGGAGATATCCTATCTGATTTCCCGACCGCTATTGAGCAAGGGATTGATGCGACATTTGTAAACTGGCGCGGATTCTTTGGACCTCCGAACATGGATCAAGCAGCAATCGATTACTACGAAGCAAAATTCCAAGAGCTGAGTGAATCTGAAGAATTTGCGGAAGTTCGTAAAAGATATGGCTGGGATGAGATGTATATGAACAATGAGGAATATAAAGTGTTTTTGGATGAAGAGAAAGAATCGATTAAAGAATTGCTGGATGAGATCGGGCTAGGAGAGTAATTCTTCTTTAGAAGATTAAACTATTTGGATGTCCAATTAGTTTAATCTTCTCTATTGATTGGGAGGGGTTTTGATGTTAAAGACAATGAATCAACGAATTGGTTTGGTGTTATTTTTACTGGCGGCTAGTTACTTGTTTTTAAGTTATCAATTGCCTTCGTATCCGTATACAGCCATTGATGCAGATGTGATTCCAAAGGGGCTTGGGTGGTTACTACTTGTGTTGTCCGTATGCTTATTTTTTTCAAGAGCAATCGAAACAGATGCGGAGAAAGAGAAGAGAGCGATTCCTAAAAAGGAAGTGCTTGTGTTAGTTACAGTCTTTGCAATGATTTTTGTATATATTTTATTATTTGAACTCATTGGTTTTGTCATCATGACGGCGCTATTTATCTTCGTATGTTCGTGGTTTTTAGGGTATGACAAATGGAAAACAAATTTGATCGTGTCTATTTTATTCCCAGTGGCGTTATACGGTATTTTTGTCTTTGCATTAGGAATTGTGTTACCAAAAGGAATCTTACCTATTTAGAGAAAGGAGACTTGTGATGGATGCATTCCAAGGTCTATGGACTGGATTTCAGGTCGCTTTAAGTATAGAAGGCATTATGTTTGTGTTGATTGGTGTTGTTGTTGGTACACTGATTGGGATGATGCCAGGTCTGGGGCCGATTAGTGCGATAGCTATTATGATCCCCATTACATATGGGATGGACCCTGCCCCTGCACTTGTCATGATGGCGGGTGTGTATTATGGAGCTGTATTTGGTGGATCAACGTCTTCCATTTTGTTAAATGCACCAGGAATTGCAGGTACGGTTGCCACATCATTTGACGGCTACCCCATGGCTAATAATGGTCAGGCCGGTAAGGCACTCGCCATAGCTGCAATCTCATCCTTTATAGGTGGTACGATCAGCGTCATCTTGCTGATGATGCTCGCACCAGCGTTATCAAGCATCGCCATTTCGTTTGGACCACCGGCGTACTTTGCGCTGATGTTAATGGGGTTATCGGCGATTTCAAGTTTATCAGAAGGGTCAACAATTAAAGCACTTATCTCTGCAGTTGTTGGATTTATGGTCGTAACAATTGGTATTGACCCGCAAACAGGTACCCAACGATTTACCTTTGACAGCGTTAATTTATTAGATGGATTCGACTTTCTGATCATTGCGCTAGGGTTATTTGCGATAGCGGAAGTATGTATGTTGGTGTTGAACCGACGAAATCGCTCTCTCAGTGATAGTCAAAAGCTAGGGAGTTTGAAATTGTCAAAGTCGGATTTAAAAGAAATGAGTGGACCAGTTACTAGGCAGTCCTTTGTTGGATTTATCCTTGGGGTGCTACCAGGTGCCGGTGCAACGATTGCTTCCTTTATTAGTTATATTTTTGAAAAACGAATTTCGAAAAAACCAGAGGAATTTGGAAAGGGATCGATCAAAGGTGTAGCTGCTCCAGAAAGCTCGAACAATGCGGCGACGAATGGTGCCTTTGTTCCTCTACTAAGTTTAGGGATCCCGGGTTCTGGTACAACAGCTGTGATGCTAGGGGCATTTTTAGTACTCGATGTACAACCGGGTCCATTGCTCATGACGGATCGACCAGAAATTTTCTGGGGGATTATTGCAAGTATGTACATTGGGAATGTGTTTTTATTGATTTTAAATTTACCACTCATTCCGTATTTGGCCAAAATTTTAAGTATTCCACGACCGATGTTAATTTCACTTGTAATTATGTTTAGTTTAATCGGTGTGTATTCCATAAGTTTTAACGTATTTGATTTGTACATGTTATTGGTATTTGGTTTGATTGGGTTCTTGATGCGGATTTATTCGTTCCCTGCACCGCCATTCATATTGGCGTTTATTCTAGGAGGTATGATGGAGCAGTCATTTAGACAGTCAATGACCATTTCAAATGGTGATTTGAGTATTTTTGTAAGCAGTCCTTTACCATTGACCTTGATCATTATTTCATTGTTGTCATTTTTGGTTCCGGGAATCCTAAAGTGGAGAAAAAATAGATACATATCGAAAGTCTAGGAAGGATTTGAGGTAGATGGTTCGAAAAAGAGTTCATTTGCTTCTATTCTCCCTACTTTTGTTCGGTATATTGTGGTGGTGGCAATCAGGCCTTCTAAGCGACTTTTCAGTAGAACAACGGTGGACATTGGGCTTGTTAGCATTTGCCATTTATTTGTGGACGGTAGCCCCATTGCCAATAGGTGCATCAAGTATTCTTTTATTAGCTTGCATTTTAGCTTTTCAGTTAGTCCAAAATCCAGATGAAGCATTCGTCGGATTTTCATCAACTGCGCTGTATTTTATCTTGATCTTGTCGCTCGTGAGTCAAGCTTTAGTGAGAGCTGGCGTAGACCAAGTATTCGTTAGAATTATTTTGAGGTTAAGTAAAGGTGGTGCGAAGAGCATTTTGCTCGGAATGCCACTTTTGATTATGGTCATGCCAATCTTTTTGCCATCTGCTGTGGCCCGGTTCAAGATTATGCTTCCGTTGATTGAGCGGATGAATACCCATTATGGTTTTGGGGCATATAGTTTTTTTCGGAAATATAGTATGTATGTGATTGGCATGATGAACCAGAAATCGACGATGGTGGTGTTCACTGGTGGTGGATTTACGATTTTAGCGGCACAGTTGTTGCAAGACTTTGCACATGTAAATCTCAGTTGGTTGGACTGGTTTCTTCGAATAGCACCTCCATTGTGGTTGTCAATGATCCTAATTAGCGTGATCGTCTGGTTTTATTTTAAAAAAACAACGAGCGATGAGGTCATTTTAGGTCATGCTAGAGAAATTGAGTCTGAAGAAGTCTTGCCTGAGAAGTTTTGGGTAACGATGGTGCCGTTTGTAGTAATGATTCTATGTTGGATGGTTGTGAGTCAAGACTTCGTGCCGCTCATTTTGCCACCCATGCTGCTCGTGGCATATTATGCATGGCCGAAAATTGGATGGATAACAAACGGACTAATCCGCACATATGATTGGGAGAACTTTTTATTACTTGGAGCGTCTTTTTCACTTGGGATAATCATTGAAGCCAATGGAACAGCACAAGTGCTTGCGGAGCAGTTGCTTCAGTTGTTGCCAGTAGGTGCCGGGGATTTGACGAAGATTGTGTTCATCGGGATATTTGTATTTGTGCTACGGTTCATGTTTGTCGTCCCATCGACAGCGATGATTGTGATATTTCCAATTGTCATCTCTTATGCAGAAATTTTGGGGTTGTCGGTGACAGCTCTTGCGCTTTTAGTAGTGATGATTATCGGAGGTGTCATGATATTGCCGATTCATTCACCGACGACATATTATGCCTATGAGACAGGTGTGTTTACGAAGAAAGAACAGTATACAATTGGGGTAATCACGAGTGTGGTAATTGTCAGCGTGGCTGTATTGTGGGCATATTTCATATGGTGAATGGAGGAAAGTTGAATGTGATTCAATACCACGACTACGAAGCCCTAGACGAAACAATCGAAAAAACCACCGCGAAAAGTATTACAAAAGGTAAACGACTAGCACCGAGATGACTCATCTTAGTGCTAGTTTTTTAGTAGATGTAACGATTTAGTAATAGCGGTGTTTAAAACCATAATAATTTTTGATGATCAAGTTGGTTTCTACTAGTACATTTTCACCATCCTACGTTACAATTATTTGAGTGCATTGAAAGGTTTATAAAGTCATGTAATAATGAAATGACCAAACAATAATTTAAACATAAACAAATAGAAACTCCTATAAAGTCTGCTATTACTTGAAATTAATTCTACTAAAAATCTACTCATAGTATTCGTGAAGAGTGACATTGAGGGACCGTTGAAATATGATATAGTGAACAGATAATAGGTGCAAGGAGAGAGAAGTATGATTGTAAAAACAGATCAAGAGCTTGAAGCGCTAAAAAAAATTGGCGCGATTGTTGCTGAAATTCGTGACGAAATGAGAGCTGCAACGAAACCAGGTATTACAACGAAAGAACTTGATGAGATTGCTGGGAAAAAATTTGCCGAGTACGGTGCCATCTCAGGTCCTAAAGGTGAATATAATTTTCCAGGCTATACATGCATTAGTGTGAATGATGAAGTCGCACACGGAATCCCCAGTGATCGAGTGATTAAAGATGGTGATCTGGTCAATATCGATGTTTCTGGTTCGCTAGATGGCTACTTTGCAGATACAGGGATTTCATTTTTAATTGGAGAAAACCCACAACTAATCAAGCTTTGTGAAACGGCTGAGAAAGCATTTTGGGAAGCAGTTAAAAAAGCAAAAGCAGGGTCGAAAAAGAATCAACTAGGAAAAGCTGTTTCACGTGTCGCACGTGAAAATGGTTATAAGGTCATCAGGAATTTAACTGGACATGGTGTAGGCAAATCATTGCACGAAGCACCTGATCATGTGCTTAACTACTATGATGCGTGGGATAATGAGTTATTGCAAAACGGAACGGTTATAGCCTTCGAACCATTTATCTCATTGGGCGCGGATTTTGTCGAGGAGCAAGGTGACGGCTGGACCTACAAAACTCCAGATGGTAGCCTAGTTGCTCAAATTGAACATACGATCGTGATCACGAAAGGTGAGCCAATTATTTTGACTAAATAAGATAAGGACATGAAGATAATTAACCAAGACCTAAGTTTTTAAAATCATAATAATAATAGGTGAAACGGGAAGAATTTTTACTTCCCGTTTTTTTTACGTAGTCTCTATTAAATAAAGGGCCCGTTAGTGAAATAGTGTATCCATCCCACTTGACCTTTTTTCTGTAATCTGTATTTTTATCATAATCCCCTAGTTCTTCCCGCATTGTATTCCTTTTTAAAAAATAGAAAAAAGGAATATTTAGCGATAGAAGAAATAATTACCTTTGTAATTTTTGCAATAATATATTAAATTGAGATTAACAGTAACAATACCTTTAAAAATAGCTTATAAATTAAAATGTTGATAACTTATTTCATGAACTTTTTGATGGGAAGAGGGATGATTCATGAAAAAAAGTGTTGTTGAAGTAAAAGAGGTAAAATTGGAAAGAGAAACAGAAGCAGAAACATTTTTCTCTCTAGCAGAGTTAGTTATAAGTTCAGACAAAAAGTGTCTTGAAATCTTCCAAAAAATCAAGAAAAAAGCTACCGTTACATATTCGTAATCGGTAGCTCCTTATCACGTTTTCAATTTATTGTTTGTTAGGTACTTAGCATAGTCGAGAATTTGTCTTTCTAAATCTCTGCGCTCTTTATCATCTGTAATTGATTGCAAGAGCGTATATAGACGAGATGTTTCTTTAAATTGAGAAACTGATAGGTGTCTTTCTGTAGAAACCCCTAATAAATAGTCTGTTGTAACTCCAAAGAATGCACGAAGTTTTTCAATCATTTCAAGAGATGGTTCACGCTCACCTCGTTCGTACATACCTACAGCTCCTTGAGTTATACCTACTTTTTCACCTAACTCTTCTTGTTTTAGTTTCTTCTCATTTCTTAATAATCGTAGTCTTTTTCCAAAAGTACTCATTATTTGTCACCTCAAATTAAAAATCTGTTGACACTTTAATAAAATGTGCTATATTATTAGGGTGCTAATAATACATGTTGTGTTTTTTAGGAAGACCATATATAAAATATACACATGAAAACTAATTCATTACGTGGTGTTAATAGTCGCGAGCAAGTCTCACAAAACATCAGCGAATTCAATTTAATCAGTAGCTTTACACAAGGAAGACGAATTCCCGGAATAAAAATAAAAGTACCTAACTTCTATAGTCGATCAATATTTTTAGATATTTAAAGCACGAAGTGTACTATTTAGATGGCACGCCCACATAAATCAGTTTACCTAAAATACTCTAAATTATCAAATTGGTTTTAAATACTATACAGGGATTTTTTATTATGATAGCGCTTTTAATGGGAAGTGTTTTGCTGATTATGGTACAACCTTTTTGAACAAACTCATCCCAATAACGTTAAATGCTGATACGCAGAGTCAATCAGTGCTTTTAGCACTTGGGTTACCCACTCCAAAGCTCAAACTTTTTTTCCACACTCTATCAGAACCCTTCAAAATCACCCATAAGCAGAAGTGTTAATATTTCAGAGGTGCATTCATCGATTTTTTCCTTTTCCACCAAAGGATTACAGCAAGTATGACAGGAAAGATGAAAGTGTACGGTATTTGGAGGATCCATACAAATTTCATACCTATAGCTAAATGACTTTGCTGACTTGGAGCTTCTATAATAGAAAAAAAAGCAGTAAGTAGTGCAAATGGGTAGACAAATGTTCGGTAACGACGATTAGTGATAGTTTCAAGCCCAATCAATGCAGCATAAAAAAATAAGCAAATTTTCACAAAAGATCCAAACATAAGATGAAAAATATATAAAATATCAATCCTCGCAATAAATTCAAGAACCTCCACTTCACGGACGGTTGATACAAAAGGATATTGTGAACGGTTACGTAATTCAGAACCTAGTGTGAGGATCTCAAGTAGCACACCAAAGGATAAGAAGAGACCAATGGCGATAATGGTAACAATAGAAACCCTCCTCATAAAATTTTTTTGTATTACTTTTGGGAAGATAATTGTAAATGCAATCATTTCACCGTATGGAAACAATAATGATCTCTTGAAAATATCGTGAAAAATTGGCCCTATACCATCTGGGAGTATAGGAAAGAGGTTTTGTATGTCCATCTCTTTCGAAAAAATTAAACCGATTGCAACGCCAAGTACACTTAAAAAAAATATAGGGAAATATAGTTCAGTTAAGCGTGCCAATACGTCTAAACCAAGATACAATGTGTAAGCAACAGCAAGAATAAATGTAATAGAAATTATGGCTAGTGGTGTTTTTTCAAGCATTGTAATTTCCATAAGAAAAACAAAATTCATTAAAATATATACACACATATAAAGAAAATAAATGGTATAAAAAAAAATAACTAGATTTCCGAGCTTTTTTCCTAAACAAATTTGAAT
The DNA here is from genome assembly GCF_040801915.1 of Jeotgalibacillus marinus. NCBI lineage: Bacteria > Bacillati > Bacillota > Bacilli > Caryophanales > Caryophanaceae > Jeotgalibacillus > Jeotgalibacillus marinus. The sequence continues at coordinate 111,342 of NZ_JBFMIA010000008.1, forward strand.
GATTTGAAAAAAGGTTTTGTTTTGTCCTGCTGAATTAATAATGAAGTGATGTAGGAAAATTAGACCAATTGCGAATATCGGAGTAATTAAGGGCACTAGCCACTCCCCATGATTTAAACCTTTTCCTACACCTACTAAAAAAGTGGTACCGGTTCCAAAAACAAAGATTAAAACAAATAATTGCCATAGAGAAATACCTTCTTCTTGTATGCTTTTCATAACATTCCTCCGACGTATTTCTTAACAATCCTTTCATTATTTTTCCCTGCTACCCCCAACCTATACAATAATATTTGTAAAAATTAGTATAAAAAATAATTCGATTCCTAACGATAAATATATGGGTACACTCATGATTGACCAAAACTTACAAGTACCAAATTAAAATTAAAAACACCCCCGCCTCGTTAATGATTGAATAACGACTTTTGAGAGGTGTTTTTTCTTATGATGGAGTATAGTATTACCCAGTTTTCATAATCGACTTAATGATTTTTTATTCATCTTCCTCGTCTAGATTCGTTATAAAGCTTTCTACTTGCTTGCCTTCACTGTGTATATACATTTTGACATCAACGTTTATCTCAGCATTCTTAAAATGCTCATCCCAATTATCTGCCAATTTTTTAAATTCCTTATAGTTTTGCCGTTCTACTACTTCCCCGAATCCAAAAATATCCAAACCATATTCTTTCTGAATGAAATTTATGGTGTTTTCGACACTATTTTTTACTAGTGTCTCTGATTTTCTTGTGATTTCATCCTGGACATCTTGGCTACTAAGATTCGCAGAGCATTGGGATTCTTGTATGATTCCTGATCCAGATATTGTAATATTTATAATAGGTTTATCATTCACTATTTTGGTGTTTATATTCCTTTTTCCGCGTAGCACTTTTATAGAGGTATAATCTTCCTCCTTTAATTTGTTCTCCTCACAAGGAACTTCTAAATTAGTACCGTTAAAAGTTGTTTGAGTCCACGAATAATTACGAGTGTTCTCTAAATTTAGATCCCCAACATACTTGTCATCTTTAAAAATAGATGCTCCCACTAATTCGACATTTTGATTCAGATCAATATTCTGCAAATTTGTAGTTGAATCGTCAATGTTTGATTTATTTTTCAACGTAATGGCCCCCATAAGAGGCTGACGACCTTTGCTTATTAAATTATCTATAAAATGTATGAGTTCAACATTTGTAATTCCAGACCAATTTTTATGAAACATGTCCATTTGTTTAGATAATTTTAAAGTAGCTAGGCCATGTGTAGGAGAAGTAACTGTTAAAATGTCTTTTGCACGTGAATCTTTTGCTATTAAAATAATTAAATTATTGCGAAATTCTGGATTCCTTTCAAATACATCCAAATATTCCTTTATTCCTCTTTTAGCTATGCTCTCACTAATAATCATTATCCTTGTGTGAGAAAAAATAGGTTGTCTTCCTTCGATGTTGTTTATCTTTGCCATCAAATTTGAAATCGAATTTCCTTGAAGGGAATACATCACTCCCGGTGCATTACTAGGGCTTTCTCCCTCCGCGAACTCTTTTTGATTCATGGACTGTATGGATAACATAATTTCTCCATTTTCCGCTTCATCGAGCGCTATACCTGCTATTATTGCGATGTCATTTAATTCCTTCGCATCCCAACAACCTGTTAAAAAAACAATAGCAGTAACAAAAACAAATAGTTGTTTAATTATATTCATGACCAATTATCGCCCTCTTTCATTGAAGAAGAACCGTCTTGAGATTTATTCCCGTTCGTTTTTTTTGTTTTCATATAGCTAGGACGAGTTACAGTCTTAAAATTAGGAAGTCTTAAAACAGCATCTTTATGGTCTTGTAATATAAAAGGTGCAATAGGGGATGCATACGGGACCCCGAAAGATTTCAGGCTAACCATATGTATAGAAATGATAAACCATCCCCATAAAATTCCATATAGACCTAAAAAACCGGCCATGATAATCAAGAAAAAGCGAAGTAGTTTTAAAGAAGCTGAAAAAGTATAATCTGTTGATATAAAGCTGCTAATAGCAGACAATGCAACGATAATAAGAACAAAGCTTGAAACTACACCCGCTTCAACCGCCGCTTGTCCAATCACTAACGTTCCCACGATAGAGATTGTTGGACCAATAGCCCGAGGCATCCGTGTCCCTGCTTCACGAAGAATTTCATAAGTTAGCTCCATCATTAGGATTTCAATTACAGCTGGAAAAGGAACTCCATCACTTTGGACCTGAAAACTTACTAATAGAAGCGTTGGGATTAATTCATAGTGAAAAGTTGTGAATGCAATGTAAAGGGCAGATAATGTCAACGACATGAAAAATGCGACATAGCTGATTATACGAATAAATGATGCGAAAAAATATTTATTCGTATAATCTTCAGTCGTATGATAAAAATCAACAAAAACAGTAGGTGCTGATAATACGAAGGGGGAACCATCCACGACAATCGCAACTTTCCCTTCTATCAAATGGCTCGCCACTGTATCGGGACGTTCTGAACTAAACATAAGGGGAAATGGCGAATATGGATGATCAGTAATTAATTCTTCGACAACGCCGGAATCAAAAACACCTTTTACTTTCATACCATTCAATCGTTTCCGAACATCATTCAAGATGTCCTCATTTGTTATATTTTCCAAATAACAAATAGCTACAGATGTTAATGTATCGTCACCAACTGTCATACTTTCAAAGCGCAGATATTGACTTTTAACTCTTCTTCTAATTAGGCTTAGATTTGTATGGATTGATTCAACGAAACCATCTTTAGGTCCACGAATAACCGTTTGAGATGTAGGTTCTGTTATTGATCGTTCTTCTACGTCTGCTACTTGGATACTTAAAACTTTTGTAAAAGATTCAATAAATATTACTATGTGACCAGACAAAAGATTCTTTATAATATCACGATATGTATCAGTAACGGCTACAGGTAAACCTGAAAAAACAACCTCTTCTAATTTCTCAATTCCATCATTAAGATTAATTTCGTTGCTGTGTTGAATAGGCTTATAAACAACATCGGTTAAAAGATTTATGTTTATTGTTGTATTAAAATAACAGATCATACCTTTTCGTTTCCCCAGTTGAACGTCATCAATAACAAAGTCTATTGTTTCCCCGAAAAGACTTTTGAGTACTTTCTTATTTGATTCTATATCCTTAAATATTGATTTAACATTTTCTGTGATATCATCCAATTCGGTCGACAAACTTTTTGTTTCTGAATTTTTCTCTCTTGTAAATAACATCTTTGTCCATTTCATGATGAATCTCTCCATATAGTTTAGGATTTTTTGGTCGTAGGAAAGCTTAAAACAAAGAATATTTTTTCTGAAGAAAAAATTCTTAATCGTTAGTTCTAGAGGAAATTAATTTTCCTCATTCTTTTTCCTCCGTACATCCGAATAAATGGATGTAAGCAAGCCTAAACATAAAAAAATAATGCCAAAAATTTTTGAATTTACTGCTATTTGTAAATGAAGAATTTGAGAGAAGTATTCCAAATATGTGATGTTAGGATCTACGTAGGACAATATCATTGGATAAACAAACGTAAATATCATCAAAACCAGAATGAAGCTAACTGTAACCATATTACCCACTCCAAAGTTGAATGACTTTATTTTTTCCATACGATCATATTATATGCGCACTGTATCAGATTTCTTCAAAATCACCATGGAGAAGTGTTAATATTTCAGAGGTGCATTCATCGATTTTTTCCTCTTCCACCAAAGGATTACAGCTAGTAGGACAGGAAAGATAAATGCATATGGTATGTGGAGCATAAATACAAATTCCAAAGCTACAGCTAAATTAGTTTGCTGACCCGGAGATTCTATAATTGACAAAAAAGCAGCAAGTAGTGCAAATGGATAGACAAATGTTCGATAACGACGATTAGTGATGGTTTCTAGCCCAATCAATACAGCATAAAGATAAACACAAATCTTCACAAAAGCGCCAAACATAACATGAAAAACATATAATATATCAACCCTTCCAATAAATTCAAGAACCTCCACTTCGCGCACGGTTGATACAAAAGGATATTGAGAACGATTACGTAATTCAGGACCTAACGTGAGGATCTCAAGTAGCACACCAAAAGTTAAAAAGAGACCAATGGCGATAATGGTAACAATAGAAACCCTCCTCGTGAAATTTTTTTGTATTACTTTTGGAAAGATAACTGTAAATGCAATCATCTCACCGTATGGAAACAATACTGATTTCTTGAAAAGGTTGTGAAAAATTGGTCCTATACCATCGGGCAGTACAGGTAAGAGGTTTTGTATGTACAACTCTTTCGAAAAAAATAAACCGATTGCAACGATACATACACCTAAAAAAAATAGAGGGAAATACAGTTCAGTTAAGCGTGCCAATACGTCTAAACCGAGATATAATATGTAAGCAACAGCGAGAATAAATGTAATAGAAATTATGGGACTAGGTGTTTTTTCAAGCATCGTAATTCCCATAAGATAAACAAAATTCTTTAAAATATATACACTCATAAAAAGAAAATAAAGGGTATAAAAAAAAATAATGAGATTTCCGAGCTTTTTACCTAAACAAATTTGAATGATTTGAAAAAAGTTTTTGTTTTGTCCAGCCGAATTAATAATGAAGTGATATAAGAAATGTAGACCAATTGCGAATATCGGAGCAATTAAGGGCACTAACCACACCCCATGAGTTAACCCTTTTCCCACACCAACTAAAAAAGTGGTACCGGTTCCAAAAACAAAGATTAAAACAAATAATTGCCATAGAGAAATCCCTTCTTCTTGTATGCTTCTCATAACATTCCTCCGACGTATTTCTTAACACCCTTTCATTATTTTTCCCTGCTTTCCACACCGTATACAAAAATATTAGTATGGGAGGTTATATACCTTTTTGGAGTTATCGAATTAGCAGCGCCTATCTATTGTAGTGGGGATGTTTATCCGTCAGTAGACGTTAAGAAGTAATGAGGTGTTTCTTCAGATAGTAATTCTAACGAAAATGATGTTTGCGAAGAACTCGATGGCAACAATTTTCAAAGGTGATGAATGCGAGACTAGTATGTATTTGTAATTTATTAGAATAAGCATCTTCGTGGTGACTTTTTTTCCACAACAGAATATGGACAAATATATTTTTTTAGGAGAATTTACCTAACTCTATTTGTGTTAGCCTTTTCTCATTTCTTAGTAATCGTAGTCTTTTTCCAGAAGAAGAACTCATTATATGTCACCATGAACTTGAAATCTGTTGACACAAAATAAGATATGATATACCATACTATCATCGAGAGACACATTTTGTATTTTGAGGGAGGGCATTATGCAATATGCACATGAAAAGCTAATTTATCTACGCGGTGTTAAAAGTCGTAAGGAAGTCTTACGAGACATAGGAGTAGGCGAATATACTTTAATTAGTTATGAACAAGGACGACGTATTCATAGAGATGAAATAAAAGTAAATGTACCTAACTACTATATTGTATCAATAGATTGGCTTTTTTTAGCTACTTAAAGCACGTTTTGTATTACATGGTAGCGAATAGATTAATAGATTATCAAGTTGTTTTAATAACCACTAAAAAGAGGAAAATGGAGTAACCCCAAAAGAGAAGTAATGGGAGGGACACATATGAGTGAGAAAAAGAAGCAAACAACAATTGTACTATTTAGCGGGGACTATGATAAGGCCATGGCGGCATACATTATTGCTAACGGGGCAGCAGCCTACGATCATGAAGTCACCATTTTTCACACATTTTGGGGATTAAATGCTCTCCGAAAAAATGAATTAGTACCAGTGAAAAAAGGTTTTCTTGAAAAAATGATTGGTAAAATGATGCCACGAGGTGCAGATAAATTAGGTATTTCTAAGATGAATTTCGCTGGTATGGGACCTAAAATGATCAAGCATGTGATCAAGAAACACAACGCATTGACACTACCTGAACTAATTGATATGGCAAAAGAACAAGATGTAAAGCTTGTAGCTTGTACGATGTCGATGGATCTTTTAGGCATACAAGATGAAGAGTTCGTTCACGGGTTAGATTATGCTGGCGTTGCGGCTTATCTAGGAGATGCAGAGAAAGGAAATGTAAACTTATTTATCTAAGCTTTATCCTGTCAAAGGGATCAAGAAAATGAGCGTAAATGAGTTAAGAACAGCGTGACATAGAAAATCGGTCCTAACCAATATGCCATGCCATTCGATAATATTCAACAGGAGGTTTTTAAAAATGGAAGTAACAAAAGTGTTAGATACAACAGGATTAGCTTGTCCAATGCCGATTGTGAAAACAAAGAAAGCAATAGCAGATCTTGAAACAGGTCAAGTATTAGAAATTCATGCGACTGATAAAGGGGCAAAAAGTGACCTTGTTGCATGGACGACTTCTTTTGGTCATGAACTAATCGCTTCAACAGAAGAAAATGATAGATTAAAATTCTGGATTAAAAAAGCTTAAAGTAACAAAAGAAGGCTCCAATCGATTCCCTTTCAGAAGTGAATGCGATTGATTCATACCTAAGTGAATCGAGAGATAAACAAGCAGCCAGGAGCTTTTTCAAGAATAGCTTGGTTGTGTCTCGTAATTGTAATCTTCGTGTGAGTGTACAACAAGCACGTATAGAGAGAATGTACAATCAAAAAATTATAAATCGAATGGTCTTTCAAAAAAAGGTATTGTTCTATACAATGAGAATCTACACCGATGAATTACGATTCAAGACGAGGGGATACAATGAAACAAATTCTGACGATTGGTTTGACAATTTTAATTATCTTCGTTGGATTTATACAAAAAGATAAAATGATGACATGGATCCATCAAGGTGGAGCTGTGGCAATAATCATTTGTATCGTTTTTGTAGCTATATTGGTGTTTTTTCCGATTATTCCCTATCCTGTATTGGCAGCAACGATAGGATCCATTTTCGGTGTATTTATAGGGGTTTCCATTTCTTTAGTGGGAGTTATGGTTGGTACGATGATCATGTTTATCTTATTTCGTTATGGTTTCCAAGAGTTGGCTCGAAAGACACTAACAAAATATCCAAAAATGAAAGACTATGAGTCCTTTTTTGAGCGAAATGCTTTTGTAGCCATTTTGTATGCTCGCCTGATTCCAATTGTACCTTCCCAAGTTGTCACAATTGTTTCAGCACTGAGCAAGGTGAAATGGTCTACTTTCTTTGTCGCAACATGCATCGGTAAAATTCCTGCGGCTGTAACATTCACATTTGCTGGAAGTGTTTTTGAGGGGAGTAAGTGGTTATCGATCGGTATTTTTGGCTTATACTTTCTCATTCTTATGCTGACTGCATCAATCCATATGTATAAAAGGCAATCTGCGAAGAAGTATGCATAAAAGAAAAAATGAACCCTTGAACTCATTCTAGGGTTCATTTTTCTTTTTACTCATACGCTACTTTTTTCTCTATTAAAAAAAGATAAGACCGAGGTCTCATCTTTGCATAATCATTTAAATTCTTCTTTTGCCTTTTTACGTTGCTGCGTAAAAATCGCAGCAGCTAAAGTGAAGAATGAAAAAGCGGTAGGTATTGAAATATAGGAGGACATTAGCAGTAAAACGAATACTGGAGTGCCTCCTGGAGCATTTATCGCATCAATTTCGTCCAATCGAAGCAGGTAGTACACAACAACTCCAATTGAGAAAGAAAGAAAAAGTGTATTGGAAATCCAAAGCCACTTCATCTTATGTTTTTTGCCGTAAATAATCGAAATAATCATAAGAATAGGGGCGATCAGTAATGTAACCATAAACATTATAAATAAAGTGTCCACGAAATGACTCCTTCTCCCAGTAAGTATGTGAATTCTTCTTTTATCCTATCAGAAAGCTTGCTTAACGAAAACAATAACGTAAAAACGATTGTGAACTTTTTGTTGTGATACCTTGTTCTCATGCTAATTAGACGAAGAAAAAGTATTGGAAGAAGAGAAGGAACATCATCTTAAGACACCAATCGAAATAATTAGTTTTCATAGAAATGTTTAAAAAGTTACGATTATCAAAGAGATCCTATATATTAGGTTCTTTTTTGGTTACTTAGATCTACGTTTGCGAGAACTAAACCTCTTCTGCTTTTTCTTTTTCCTCAATGTAATAATGCCAATGGCAATTATTGCAGATAAAACATAGGCAGTAGAGACAACAATGGATTCTCCACCTTCATTTTTAGCGGCAATACCGATAAAAGCCCAAATGAATACAAGTGGATAAATCCAATCTCTCTCATGAAATCGTATGTGAAGGGCAAGTGCTGTTGCAATAAGGAGTAAAATGATCGTCCAACTAACATCTGACAAACCAAAACCGCTCCATCCATGGTAGTTCAACGTGTAAGAAATGTTCGCAATCGTCGCGATGCTAATCCATCCTAAATATACTGAAAAAGGCAAGCGATCAAGAAAGCGAGGTTTATTTCGCTGAATCGTGACATAAATCAAAATTAATGAAAAGAGCAGTCCAATCATTACGGCAACTGAAGCAATAAATTGCTCGTAATGCCAAACGACTATCCACGAACAATTTAAGATGCTGCTAACGACAAAAAGTGTAGAGGTTTGTTTATAGACCGAGCGCTTTCGCTGTGATTTTAATCCTCCTCGAAGCACCCAAATGAAAAGAAGAAAATAGATAAGACTCCAGATTGAAAAAACATAGCCAGCAGGTGTAAATAGTACGTCTAATTTGTTTGAGATCTCACCTGTTGTTTGGCCGTTGAGTGGAATGATATTTGCAAGCGCATTTACTATAATCATACTAAGTAAAAAAAGGAAATGTAGGATAAAACGCTTCATACTGATAACCTCCAGTTTTACTCCTTCTTCCATCCATTCGTGTTTTATCACATGAAATTGTTTTTCAGCAACACCATTTTAATCGTAAAGTAACTGACATCTATAGGCAATGCTTCTTTGATTGGCTTAAGTTTAGGCTCTTCTAACGTGTTCCTTATTGATAAAATCTGTTCTTCAATTTCTGGTTTAATCCATTGTTCAAATGGTAATGAGTGACCTTCTTTAAAAGCGCTCATTAAATGCTTTTCGATGGTTTGTAAGGACATGGCACGAACTTCAGCGATTTCTTCAACCGTTTTCCCTTCCTGTAACTGCTCATATGAAAACATAAAGCTTGGTTGGTCAGCTGTTGGAATGAGTTCAGGTACTTTCGGTTCTTTTTTTACAACCGCCGCTCTTTTTTTCGTTTCTGTACCATGTTTAGCTGTATAGTCTTGCACAACTTCAACAAAAGCTTCCCCGTACTCAACTAGTTTACGTTCACCAACGCCTTTGATCGCAAGCATTGCTTCTTGATCTAATGGGTAGTAGGTTGCGATTTCACGCAGCGTCGCATCTGAGAAAATAAGGTAAGGTGGAACGGCGTTGTCCTTAGCAATTTGAGAACGCAAGGTACGCAGTCCTTCAAATAACCCTTCATCATAAGCGACTTCTTGGTTTTGAACTTGATAAGCCGATTTTACCCAAACTTCTTCTTCCCCTTTTAAAACGGATAATGCTCTTAGCCCTAAACGGATTGTAGGAAATTGACCACCTTCGAGATTAAGGTAGCCATCTGAAATTAAATACTGAATAAAGTCGCTAATTTGTTTTTCTGTTTGTGTTCGCATCATGCCGTACGTTGTGAGCTTATTTAATTTAAAATCGATGACTTTTTTACTTCTTGATCCTTTTAACACTTTAGCCGTTAAGCCTGTTCCAAATCTCTCGCCCATTCGCTTGACGGTAGAAAGAACAATTTGAACGTCTCGAGTGCGATTGATTTTTTCACGATCATCTCGACAGTTACTACAATGTCCACAATCGTCTGTCATTTGATCATCCTCGAAATAATCAAGAATAACAGTTGGTAAGCAGCGATTGCTGTGACAATAATTCACCATATGCTGAAGCTTTAAATACTCTGCCGCTTTTTTATCATCATTGGCTACGGATTGTTCGATTAGAAACTTTTGCAGCATCACATCTTGAGGACTGTACAGTAAAAAACAGTCACTAGGTTCGCCATCACGTCCAGCACGACCAGCTTCTTGATAGTATGATTCCATGTTCATCGGCATTTGATAATGTATGACGAAGCGAACGTTGGACTTATCAATCCCCATGCCGAATGCATTCGTAGCGATAATGACTTTCTTTTCATCATAAATAAATTGGTGTTGCGCTTCCTCGCGTACGCCTTCTGGTAAGCCAGCATGATAGCACGTAACGGAATGCCCTTTAGTAGACAACACTTTCGTTAAATGGTCTGCTTCTTTTCTAGTTGCGACATAAATAATCCCTGTGTCGAGCCGGTGTTCTTGTAGATAACTCGAAATAAATTGTTGTTTGTCTTCTCCTTTAAGTACATGAAACGACAAATTATCACGAGCAAAACCTGTGTTAACGATATGAGCAGGCTCAATGGTAAGGAGTCTAGCAATATCTTGGATGACATTATCGGTGGCGGTTGCTGTAAGTGCCATCATCACTGGAAGGTTTGGTAATTGATGTAGCGTGTCCACAATCGATCGATAGCTCGGTCTAAAATCATGTCCCCACTGAGAGATACAATGTGCTTCATCAAATGCGATGAGTGACAGTTTTATAGAAGCGATCGTTTGAAAAAATGATGGTGAATCAAAACGTTCAGGTGCTACATAAACAAATTTATATCTCCCTTGGCGGATCTCCTGTAGTCGTTCCATCGCTTCACCTGAAGATAGGGAACTATTTATAAAGGTTGCATCAATGCCGTTTTCAAGAAGTGCATCTACTTGATCACGCATAAGTGAAATCAAAGGTGAAATGATTACAGCAGTGCCTTCTAAAAGTATGCCAGGAATTTGATAACAAAGAGATTTTCCTCCTCCAGTAGGCATAATACCAAGAGAATGATCACCAGCTAAAACCGATTCGATCACACGGTCTTGACCTGGTCGGAATGAATCGTAACCAAAATACGTTTGCAATGCTTTCTCAGCTTGCAGGATCATAAAATCATCCTTTCGTAGAACTTCAATTCTAATAGTTTATCACACGTAAAGGCTTCTGGAAATTTAAAATAGGTGAGTGTTTCGTCAATAGAAGTAGTATGATATGATAAAAAACGAGAGGAATCAGAATATTTTAACTTTTATCGAATGAGGGAGGAATGAACATGGAAAAGGTTACATATCCACAAAAGTGGGACTTAGATGTATTTTTTAATGGGGGAAGCAGTTCTCCAGAACTAACAAATCATTTAGAAGAGTACACACAGAAAACTAAAGCGTTTGAAAAAAATGTGAAAAGCTTTGAAACACCTAGAAGTAATACGGACATTGAAAAAGTGAGAAAGCTAATTGAAGAAGCGAAATCTGTCATGATGGGACTCTACCAATCTGGTGCATTTGCAAGCTGTCTTGAAGCGCAAGATACAAAAGATGTAGGAGCAAACGTGCTGCGCGGAAAAATGACGAGTATTTTTGCAGACTTTGGTACAGCATTCACTGCATTCCAACAGAAGCTTTCTGCAACAAGTGAAGACGTATGGCATTCTCTTATACAAGATGATGAACTTAAGACGTTTTCTTTTGTGTTAAATGAATGGAGAGAAAAATCAAAAGAACGTTTGTCAGAGGATGAAGAAGGGCTTATTCAAGCGCTTAGTGTTGATGGATATCATGCTTGGGGACAAATGTATAATACGATTATATCATCAATGAACATCCAAGTAACGGTCGATGGTGAAGAAAAAACATTGTCAATTGGTCAAGCGAATAATCTATCTTCTCATAAAGATCCAGCCGTCCGTGAAGAAGTGTTCCACAAGCTTGAAGAGGCGTGGAAAGAAAAAGAATCTCTCTTTGCTGAAACATTAAATCACCTTGGTGGCTTCCGCTTGAACGTATACAAAAAACGAGGATGGGATCATGTATTAAAAGAACCACTTGATATTAACCGCATGCAACAACAAACACTTGACGCAATGTGGGGAGCCATTTCAAAAAATAAGCAGCCGTTTGTCGAGTTCTTGCAACGTAAAGCAGAGTTGATAGGGTTAGATAAAATGACGTGGGCTCATGTTGGTGCACCCGTTTCTCAGTCATCAAAGACCGTTTCGTATGATGAGGGTGCTACATTTATTTTAAAGAATTTCGCTAAATTTGGGCCGGAAATGGCGAAATTTGCTGAGATGGCATTTAAAGAAGGGTGGATTGAAGCAGAAGATCGTGCTGATAAACGACCTGGAGGATTCTGTACTAGCTTCCCGTTAGATGAGCAGTCGCGAATCTTTATGACGTACAGCGGTTCAATGTCCAATGTGGCAACACTTGCGCATGAACTGGGGCACGCGTTCCATACTTATGCACTTAAGCCGATGGACCCATTCAATCGTTTGTATGCGATGAATGTGGCAGAAACGGCTTCGACATTCGCAGAAATGATCGTGTCTGACGCCGCTGTAAAAGAAGCTTCAACGGATGAAGAAAAAATTTCATTACTTGAAGACAAAGTATCACGCAGCGTTGCTTTCTTTATGAACATTCATTCTCGTTTCTTATTTGAAACGCGTTTTTATGAAGAACGTAAAGAAGGACCAGTTCCTGCGAGTCGCTTAAATGAACTTATGTCTGAAGCACAGGACGAAGCGTTTGCAGGAGCAATGGAAGATTCTCATCCAAACTTTTGGGCATCAAAAATGCACTTTCATATTACAGGCGTTCCGTTCTATAACTTCCCATACACATTCGGTTACTTGTTCTCGCTAAGCATTTATGCGAAAGCACTAGAAGAGGGAACAGAGTATGAAGAAAAATACATGGCACTTCTGCGTGATACTGCGATCATGAGCACAGAAGACCTCGCTATGAAACACCTAAACGAAGACATCACAAAAGAAGCCTTCTGGGAAAAAGGAATTCAACTTTGCATTAAAGACGTAGAACACTTCATTTCATTAACAAAATAACAAAACGGTTCGCTCAATCACCACCCAGCGAACGAAAGCATTTTGTCGCAACATTCTTGTCGACCTTTTGCCTAATACGGTTTACACTGATGGTAGAGAAAAAAGATTGAGCGTATTGGAGCGAGTGTGGATGATTTTGTTAAAGAGTGAGCGTCTTTATTTTCGACCATTGACAATGGCTGATGTGGATACGTTTGTGGAATTGTTAGAGCGCAATCGTCATTTTTGGACAATCCATGAGCCAAAGCATCATGAATCATTTTATACGCGCGATGTTCAGCTTGAGAAATTGGCTGAGACACAACAGCAAGTAAAGCTTGGCAAAGAGTATACATGGGGAATTTTTTTGAGTGATACGAGTCAATTGATAGGGAGTATTTCGGTTTACTCGATTCGTAGGTTACCATTTTCATCTGCACATATTGGGTATTCATTAGATGAATCGATGACGCAGCAAGGGTTTGGCACAGAGGCACTCATAGCAGCTCTTCGGTTTGCATTTCGTGATTTTGGTTTGCATCGAGTGGAAGCGCTTGTTTCTCCCCGTAACGAAGCATCAATAAAGATGCTTGAAAAAGTTGGCATGGTACGAGAAGGCCAGCTACGTAAAAATCTTTTTATCAATGGTAGGTGGGAAGATCATTATTTGTATAGCATGATTGAGGATGAATTTTGAAAGGGTAAGACCCTTTGGGAACGCTACATCGTTCGAGGTCTCCATACGTTCTTGAAATGAGAAGGATTAACTAAAACTGGCAAGACAATGTTCGTAAAAGAGCGTTGTGGTGCCAGTTTTTTCTGTTTTAAAAGGTTTCTCTGCTTACAAAAGAGGAGGTATGACGACCAACTAAGCCTCAAGTCTTAGTTTAAAATCAAGCTTGAGAGCGTTACTGAAAAACCGTGTAGCAGATATGATTAAACCAAGATAAGAAAAGGAGGAACACAATCATGAAAAAAGTTGGATTAGTCATCGTTGGGGCGATCGCGGTTGCAGTGCTTCTATCGAATCTTGGTTCTATTGTAGGACTTGCGATAAGCTTAGCCATTTTGTATTTCTCGGCGAAAGGGTTCGTTAAAACAACATCCCTATTTATGAAATTTGTATGGGGAACAGTGGCGGTGATTGCAGCTCTATCTGCCATTGCAAATGTACCAGCCATTCTCGGGTTGTTTGCGCTGTATTTGTTGTATGTAATTTATAAAGAGTGGAACCGATCTAAATCACAAGATGAACCGATTTCAGGAGATCCATTTGTTAACTTTGATAAGCAGTGGAATGAGTTAAGTGAAAAATAGTAAAAGACAAAGGAGCGATTTAACATGACAAATTTATTAACAAGGCTAACAAATACAATTAAAAGTGATTTTTCTAAGGAAACAGACCATAAAGATAGCAAACACCCAATCGCGGTATTGAACCATTATTTAAGTGAGTGTGAAAAGGAAGTTGACAAAGTTGGTCAGATTGTTGAGCGCCAACGAATGTTAAAACTTGAGTTTACAAAAGAACTTCAATCCGCTAAAAGTATGGTACAAAAGCGAGAAGAGCATGTACGTCTAGCTGAAGAAGCGGGTGAAAGTGAACTTGCAGCTTTAGCAAGACATGAATTAACTCATTATCAAAGCAGAAAAGAAAGATTAGAGTTATCAGTAGTAGAAGTAACAAACCAGCTTCAAGGACTTGAAAAAAAACATGGAGACATGAAACAAAAGCTTAAAGATATGTACATTAAGCGTCTTGAAGCAATGGGACGGGAAAATGTAGTACGTGCAAACGAAAATGCCAACCGTGTATTAGCTGACGACGATCAGTCAATCGAGGAAAAACGTTTTAGCGACATTGAAAGACATTTGCAACAAATTGAAACAGGTGAAGTAAATCGTCAAGAGGAACAAACAATTGACCAACAAATCACTCAACTCCAAAAAAGAATGGGTGATTCAAAAGCGGAAGCGGGCGTTTAGGCTTGACAGGCGTAAGGGATCCGTCGAGGAGGGCGTACTTTACCACCGCAGTCGGAGCACTTACGACCCGAGAGCCTGCCTGCTGGAGCTAGATGGTACAAAAGCGGAAGCGGGCGTTTAGGCTCGACAGGCGTAAGGGATCCGTCGAGGAGGGCGTACTTTACCACCGCAGTCGGAGCA
>NZ_JBFMIA010000088.1:0-480 GCF_040801915.1 Jeotgalibacillus marinus
CGAGTTCGGCCACTTCACCTACTTGCCATCTAGTATCCTGTAAGGCTTGAGAAAGGGCATCCTCCATCGTTTGGTCTTGAGCGTTGTTCTCTTCAAGCACCTCGTCTTCTAATTCATCCATCCATGCCGCCTTGCAGAAAACTTCTTTATACAACACATCATCGTGTACTTCCTCTAATTCTTTAATAACAAACAATCGAAGTTCGCCATCTTCGTCCTTAAAAGCAACAAAGTTCTCTTCTTTGATGAATTGACTATCCGGATGATTAGCTGGAATCCAAAACTCAAAGAAGTTATCTTTATTTAGTTGTTCAGTGTGGGACGCTTCTGTATACTCTTTTAGGACGGCTTGTAGTTCTTCATTTTGATTGAATATATATAACAAAAAAACACCTCCTTCATAGTCATCTTGCTGATTATTAACCCACTCCATAGCACCTTAAATACGCTAAGTGCACTTGTTAAATCGGAAGATTCACC
>NZ_JBFMIA010000089.1:0-469 GCF_040801915.1 Jeotgalibacillus marinus
CCTCTTTCCCTTTCCCTCCCCTTTTCTTTCCTTTTTCCCCTTCCTTTTTCTCCCTCCCTTTTTCCTCCTCCTTCTTTCTTCCCTCCTCCTTCCCCTTTTTCTTTTTCTTTCTCCCTCTTCCTCTTCCCTTCCTCCCTCCTTTTCTCCTTTCCTCCCCCTTTCCTCTTTTTCTTCTTCCCCCCCTTTTCTTCCCTATTCCCCTCTTTTTTCCCCCCTCTTCTCCTTCCCTTCCCTTCCCCCTCTTCCTCTTCCCTTTCTTCCCTTTCTCCCCCTCCTCCTCTTTCCTTCTTTTTTTCCTTTCCCTCCCTCCTCCTCCCTCTTTCCTCCTTCCCCTTCTCCCCTCTTTTCTCTTTTCTTCCCCTCTTTTTTTTTTCTTCTTTTCTTCTCTCTTTTTTTCTCTCCCCTCCCCTTTCCTCTTTCTTCTCCTTCCCCCCTCCCTTCTCTTCCCTCCTTCCTCTCCCTTCTCTTT
>NZ_JBFMIA010000090.1:0-464 GCF_040801915.1 Jeotgalibacillus marinus
ATCTTGAATCTCTTGAATATAAGCACGCATTAATTCTTCTTCTTCTTCAAAGCATTCATCAAGATTAACTAAATATTGAACCAATGCTAAAATGGATTCAAAAAAATGTTCGCTCTCCCTGTTCAAAATTTTGTTCAATGAACTAGTAGTGATCTCACATTTTTCAGCTACATCTTTTTGTTTAATCTTATATTTTTTAAAAAGGTCGTTCAGCTTAAATCCAAATGTTTTATCTATAGTTTTCACATTGATTTCACTCCTTTTGACTGTATGCTTTTTCCTCTCTCCCCCCTAATTCTTCAAATTATGTGCTCATTCTCTATATTAAACCATTATAATTATTTAAACTATTAAAATATTTCGACAATAATCTACATACTTGTTTTAGGGTGGTGGATGGCTGGGGGTAAAAGAGACGTACTTCACATGCGAACATTGCGGTGCACAGACTACATGCTTTGTTA
>NZ_JBFMIA010000091.1:0-461 GCF_040801915.1 Jeotgalibacillus marinus
AGCTATCGGCTGTTAACCGATCGGTCGTAGGTTCGAGTCCTACCTGTGGAGCCATGGAGAACTGTCCGAGAGGTCGAAGGAGCACGATTGGAAATCGTGTAGGCGGCTACCGCTGTCTCAAGGGTTCGAATCCCTTGTTCTCCGCCAGATTACACGCTTCAAAGGCCCGTTGGTCAAGCGGTTAAGACACCGCCCTTTCACGGCGGTAACACGGGTTCGAATCCCGTACGGGTCACCAAGATAACTTGGAGAATTAGCTCAGCTGGGAGAGCATCTGCCTTACAAGCAGAGGGTCGGCGGTTCGAGCCCGTCATTCTCCATTCGATTTAACACGCGTCGTGAGAAGGTGTTGATGAATCAGCATCTTACTTCTCATGAAACAATCAAATCGAACATATACATATTAACGCGGGGTGGAGCAGTTCGGTAGCTCGTCGGGCTCATAACCCGAAGGTCGCAGG
>NZ_JBFMIA010000092.1:0-461 GCF_040801915.1 Jeotgalibacillus marinus
GTGACAATTCCCGCTAGCCCCCATAAAATGTTTAACATCGTGTACATCTCCAATCTTATCTAGGGTAATTGTGAAAAACCTTAACCATTCTACAAATGCGAGCGTTATAAATAGATACAAAAAAGACAAATAAATGTCTGATCACTTCCAAGGTGAAATATGGACAAAAACGAAATGCCCGCATAGCGACCGTGAAATAGCTTTTGAAGTTATTGTTTCAAGGTTCATGAAAAGGAGCTATCCCATTGTTAGGATACCTCCTTTTTGAAATTATATTATATAAACATTCCTGCAATCGCTGCAGAAAGCAGAGATGCAAGAGCACCGGCAAGCACTGATCGAAGACCGAGGCGTGCTACGTAAGGACGCCGTTCTGGTGCGAGGTTACCTAGTCCGCCAATCAACGTTGCGAGTGATCCAAGGTTTGCAAAGCCACATAATGCAAATGTAATGACGGCAAC
>NZ_JBFMIA010000093.1:0-460 GCF_040801915.1 Jeotgalibacillus marinus
CGAGACCGTAGGTGTTATAGCACCTATTATGTTGCCATTGGATTTGATTTAGCTAATTCAATCCTGATTGAAGGTACCCATGGTTTGATTATCATGGATACATTTCCCAGTGAAGAAATTTCCACTACTACGAATCCTCTAGCAATTGTCCAATCACTACACTAGTTTTATGAATATACTAGATATTGAATTCATAAATAGGAGGTGAAATAAATGACAAAATCTTGCGATATAAGCTCTGTACTGGGTTTTGAAAATGCGATCAATGAAAACTTTGATAAAGGTGATCTCCTTCGTGTTGGAACACTAGATGGCACTTTCACAGAAGGACATTTTAGGTCTTCTCAGAACGGAGTTATAACATTACGGAAAGCAGGTAAAACTGAAAATACGATCATTTCTCTTCCTAACACATGGTGTGTGGGGCCAAACTAATCTGTACTAATAATATTTACGTTAA
>NZ_JBFMIA010000094.1:0-452 GCF_040801915.1 Jeotgalibacillus marinus
CCAGAAGATACTCTAACGGGATGCCAAGTGCAGCATATCCCACCAAAACAGAACCCGCAACAGATGCTAAACCACCAGTCATAACAGCAAAAAGCTCTGAATTTGTCATTTTTGAAATGTAAGGCTTGATGACAAGGGGGGCTTCATTTTGTGATACAAATATATTGGCTGCAGCGGATACTGATTCTGCTTTTCTCGTCCCAAGAAGCCGAGATAAACCGCCGCCAAGCACTTTAATTATAAACTGCATAATTTTCAAGTAATATAATATAGAAATCAAAGAGGAAAAGAAGATGATAATCGTAAGGACGTTAATGGCAAATACAAATCCACCTTCTGCTTGATAACCAAATCCTCCAAGCACGAAATCGATTCCTTCGTTTGCATAAGAGATGATGTTATTAACAGCATACGTCATTTTTTCTAGCACATTGCGTCCTATTGTTGTTTGA
>NZ_JBFMIA010000095.1:0-452 GCF_040801915.1 Jeotgalibacillus marinus
CTCATCTGCTTGACAATTGCCAGCTGAGCTGCACGATTCCTGCCTGTCATCTGCTTGACAATTGCCAGCTGTGCTGTGTAATTCCTGCCTGCTCAGCTGCTTGATTATTGCCAGCTGAGCAGCATGATTCCTCACAGCTGAGTTCCATGATTATTGCCTGCTGACTGTTTGATTCGTGCCTACTCAGCTCTTTGTTTATTGCCTCCAGAGGCACATGATCAGTGTATGATAGCAAACATGATCAGCGCATGATCAGTCACATGATCAGTGCATGATCAGTCACGTGATAGGTGTGTGATCATCCACGTGAACAGTGCATGCTCAGTCACGTGATCTGGACTTGATCAGCCACGTGATCAGTGCCTGCAGAGTCACGTGATCAGGGCCTGCTGAGCTGCGTGATTCCTGCCGGCTCATCTGCATGACATTTGCCAGCTGAGCTGCGTGATTCC
>NZ_JBFMIA010000096.1:0-432 GCF_040801915.1 Jeotgalibacillus marinus
GGGGGGGGGGGGGGGGGGGGGGGGGGGGGGGGGGGGGGGGGGGGGGGGGGGGGGGGGGGGGGGGGGGGGGGGGGGGGGGGGGGGGGGGGGGGGGGGGGGGGGGGGGGGGGGGGGGGGGGGGGGGGGGGGGGGGGGGGGGGGGGGGAGGAGGGGGGAGGGGGGGGGGGGGAGGGGGAAAAGGAGGAAAGGGGGGGAGGGAAGGAAAAGAAAAGAGGGAAGAAAGGGAGGAAAGGGGAGAGAGGAGAGGAAAGGGAAAGAGAAAAAGGAGAGAAAGAAAAAGAGGGAAAGGAGAAGGGGGAGGGAGAGAGGAGGAAAGAGGAAAGGAAGGAGGAAAAGAAAGAAGAAAAGAGGAAGGAGAGAGAAGAGGGAGAGAGGAGGAGGGGAAGGAGGGAGAAGAGAAAGGAGAAAGAAAGGGGAAGGAAGCGCCGGACG
>NZ_JBFMIA010000009.1:0-119473 GCF_040801915.1 Jeotgalibacillus marinus
AAAAGAAAAGCACCTCCAAATTCTAGACTGTGTCTAAAATTTGGGGTGCAGTTCAGCTCAGGCGGTTGTCTTATTTCTTCTTATCATAAAAAGCTCCACCTATCCCACGCTGCTGTCCATAAGGATCGCTGTAGCTTTGGTTGTGCTTTTTCTTTTTGTTGTTAATCTGGATGTCTTTTTTTACTTCGTCAAATGATTGTTTGATGAAGCGGGTGATGATGTCATTGAATTGGATGATTTGATTGACTACAGTACGCTCTTCATCCGTCTTTGGTGGTGACACTTGATCGATCAACGGCTTTCTTTCTTTATGAAAGTCATTAATACGTTCAATAATGACTTCGCGTTCAACCTTTTTTGCTTCGTTTCGGATAAAAAGGAGCATAGACCGATGTAATGCTAGTAGTTTGTCGAATCTAGACATTACGCTTGTCCACCTTGTGCAAATTGTTTTTGTCGATTCAGTTGCATGGCTTCCTTCCAAGTATCACGGAGCTCTGTCATCATCGTTTCAGCTTCTTCAAGTGCCGAATGATCATTTTTTATATTTGCATCAATGAGTTTACGATTCGTGTAATCGTAAAGTTGCATAAGATTTTTCGATACTTCCACGTTCATATCGAGTTTGACCATAAGTTCATGCACAATCGCTTGAGCACGACCGATTAGACGATTTCTCTCTTCTATATTCTTTTCTCCCATCGCAACTTTCGCTTGTTTCATAAATTTCAAGCTGCCATTATAGAGCATCATCGTTAGTTCAGCTGGGGTCGCGGTAGTTACTGAATTACTTTGATACTTTGCATACGGATTCGCTGCCATCGTGTGAATCGCTCCCTTTTTCATGTTCACGCACAAAAAGGGGACAGTCCCCCTCGGTGCTGATTTGTTACTTCATTGTCTCTTAATTATTGTTGTGGTGCCATACCAAATTGTGCAAGCAGGTAGTTTAGCTGGTCGTTTTGTTGTTGCATGGCTACTTCAAACCCGGTAAATTGCGCCCAATGACGATCTTCTGTCACTTGGAGCCTGCGTTCCCAATCACTAATTTGTTTATCTATGGCATCCAAATTACGTCCCATGGTAAAATCGTTATTTGATCCGAGACCGCTCCCAGCATGCCTTGTTAAAAGTTCCATCGTAGCTGAAACGGTATCATTCAGCTTTTTTTCTATTCCTGGTGCTGCTTCGTCATCACTTGTAAACAATTCATAAACAGATTCCGGATCGTCTTTTAAGGCTTCACGAAGTTTTTCTTCATTAATTTCAAGCTTTCCACCATCCAAGTAGTTTGCGGTAGTTGTTATTCCAATTTGTGCAAGTTGACTGAATGCGCCGTCTGAATTAACTGCGTTATAAAAATCAGTTCTCATCCCTTCAACGACACTACTTAAATATTGATCGTTACGAAGAATACCACTCCTTGCTTCCTCTTCCCACTTTTCAATTTCCTCTTGTGTCATCTCCGCACGTTGTTCATCAGTTAAAGGCTTATAGTCACGATTTACCCCTTCTTGTAACTGACCATTTAATCCAGCAATTAATGCATTATACTCATTCACGAATTGCACAATGGCGTCAAAAGCATCCTCTGTATTATTTGAAGCTTGTATTGTGACAGGGTCAGAAAAAGTGCTTTTTAGTGAAATATCCATCCCTTCAATGGTGAACTCATTTGAAGTCCTTGTTGTTTCCAAACCATTTATCGTAAACTCAGCATTCGTACCACCTTTTTCATTAAGAGAGTCTAATTTAAACGCTTCTGAGAAAAATCCACCAAATTCCATTTCACGGCCATCTTCGTTAAAACTACCTGTTTCAGTACGAGTAACAGAAATCTTCCCAGTCGCTTCATCAAAAAACATACTGACACCACTATCGGATTTATTCACTTCATTTATTACATCCTCCAAAGAAGTGCCTGCGTCAAATTTAAATGTCGTTTCGACCGGTCCTCCTTCTTGGTGTATGGTCATGTTTGCTTCAGCGTACTGATAGCTGTACTGCGCATTCACTTCCGTATTCTCAGGAAGTTCTTCATAGAATGTAATCTTGCCATCATCATCAACAAAGAATTTACCTTCTTCTAGATCGTTTATGTCGTCAACTCTCTTAAACTCTCTCTCATTTGAGTAAGTTCTTTCTCCATCCTCTGAAACCGTGTAATCACGAACAGTTAATGTTTCTAAGCTATCTTCTCCTTGCTGACGCAACTGCAACGTATCCGTTGGTGTACCGTCTGTTCGAAACGTATCATTTTGCATATAATCATAACTTGCATCAATCGTACTTCCTTCACTCAGTTCGTCACCGAAGGTCATTTCACCAGTCGTTGGGTTAATATACACTGCACCTTCCTCTAACTCATCGAGATCCGTCACGACTTCATACTCTGTTTCAGTCCCATTTTTATCCGTTACTACAATTGTCGGTTCTTGTCCCTCAAACTGAATCTCTCCACCTGAAGTCAATTTCTTCAGCTGTGCTGTGGATGTAGCGGATGTAACCTCTATCGTTTCAGAAACACCATCACCATTCCCACAAGAAGTTGATTTCCACGTGATACCTTCCAATGCATCCCGTTGAGAATACAAACTTTTTGTTAGATCGATTCCTGTTCCGATCGGTTCTGAGCTAGAATTAGTCGCTGAGGTCGCCAGCTGACTTACTTTATCAAGAACATACGAAATGTTTCCTACAGAGGCAAGGGCTGTTGCGGTCACTTTTGAAGAATCACTTGATGTAACCGTTTTACTTAGGAATGTACTTTCCATCCGCATAGTTAACAAACTATCACTACGAAAAGTAGAGAGCTGCGTATTTACTGCTCGGTAACTGTCCATTTTCCACTGTAAAACTTGTTTGTCTTGCTTTATTCGATCAAGAGGCATTCTTTCTACTCTCATTAAATTTTGTATAATCGCCTCCGTATCCAAACCAGAAGCTATCCCGCTAAATCGAATGGCATTCATCCATGATCATCCCTTTCTTTTCTACGAACGTTCGCGATGTACTTTATATCGGTTACATAATGTGAATTTTAACCCGCAATGAGCAATCCAATCATGACTATATATCAACTCTCTACTCCAACTATACTTGTTGAAAAAAACAGCCCACCAAAACGGCTGTTACGACCGTAATGGGGGACTGTTCGATTATATTTTTTGATCCACCATAAAACCCATATAATCAACCATTCTCGACACCATATCTAAAAACTCTTCAGAAGGAATTTCCCGAATAATTTCTTCTGTTTGAACGTCAACAACCCGAATCATTAGTCGCTCCGTATCTTCATGTACATTGAATTTTACCGACGTATAATTCACTTCAAAAAGCTTGTTCATGTGATCAACCTGGCGCTGGATTTTCTGTGCCGTTTTCAAATGACTGTCACTCTTCTTTGCTTTGTCAATCTCTTCATTTATTTCCTCTATCACATTTCGTGCTTCGTGTGGTTCTCTCTCCTGTATATTCTTATTTAACTGCTCTTGATTGATCGACACATTCGACGCCACTTGAATCTTCATACCCATCCCCCACTTCTAATCTATTTTCCTTTATATCGGCTTTTATGAGAGATTTTGAATAAATTGAAAAGATAAACTACTTATTATGTATTTAACAATTTCTTTTATATCGATTCAATTTTATCCAAACAAAAAAGAACAACCCCATGGCTGCTCTTAGCATTTACTATCAATTCTAACTCTTTCCATGTTAAAACTAATGTTTAACTTGTAATTTCGCTTGTTCCCACGGGACAACCGATGCCTGCAGCAAATTCACTTCCTCCTGCAACATGACCATCTGTTCATTTAAGCGCTCATTTTCAGGCGAAGACACTTCGTTATCGACTGCATATTGGGCAATCACTCGCATCTTACCCAAACGTACATCAATCTCATCCAAAATCCGTAGCTGTTCCTTACTCCAAGTTAACTGACGCTCTAGCTCTGCACGCTCATCACCCATTTTGACACCCTCTCCAACAAACACTTGCTATGTATAATCCCAACTGCATCTTTCAACTATGTATAAAGAGGCTCCAGTTTCCCAGAGCCTCTTTCATTTGTTTTATTTTAATTATTATCCAAGTAGTTGAAGAACGGATTGTGGTGCTTGGTTTGCTTGTGCAAGCATTGCTTGTGAAGCTTGAGAAAGGATGTTTGCACGCGTCATTTCCATTACTTCTTTCGCCATATCAACGTCACGAATACGAGATTCAGCAGCTGATAGGTTTTCAGACGAGTTGTTCAAGTTAGAGATTGTGTGCTCAAGACGGTTTTGAGTTGCACCTAATTTAGAGCGTTCACCAGAAACTGTGTCAATTGCATTTTGAATAGCAGTAATGGCTGCCGCCGCACCTTCATGAGTAGACACGTCAAGTGCTTGCTCAGTAATATCATTGTTCGTGCCGTCAGTTACTCCACGACCTGAATCTTCAGTTCCTGCTGTAGTAATTCCTAGTGCAGCTGCTCTCATATCGCTAATAAAAAGAGACATGCTTTGATTTTCGTTAGCACCGATTTGGAATTTCAAGCCTTCTGAAGCAGGTGTATTAACGCCTGCAGTAGTTTCATCAACAACTATAGTTTGACCTTGCACATCAAGACCTGTTGCCGATTCAAATCCTGAATTTTGTTCAAAAGTCAGCACATCATTATTATTTGTAATATTATATTTTTCGCTAAGTTCCTCATTAGCTAATATAGCAAGTGCTAAAGCAGCTTCGTCAGTAGTACCTCCAACTATCTCAAATTTTTGTCCATCAATTACAATCTCACCATTATCAGTGAAGTTGACATCACTCAAGTCAATTTTGTATTCCCCAGCAATAGTCTCCCCTGGTTTAACGCCTGCAGTTTCTACATTAGATACTTCTACACCATCTATTCTTACTTCAAGAGCTGCTGCAGATTCAAATCCTGCATTTTGAGTGATAATTAGATTACCATCTTTTACTGAAGCAGTAAATCCTTCAATACCTTCTTCATTTATCGCTGCTGCTAATTCTTTAGCACTAATATCAGTAAGATTAATGTCAATGTTAGTACCTGCAATAGTAAGGTTGTCACCAGCTTCAATACCTTGAGCGATAGCATCTGCGTCAACAGAGATCACGCCTGCAACAGCTGCAGCTTTCTCACCATTCAATAACTTCTGAGTATTAAACTCAGTTGTGTTACCAATACGGTTAATTTCTGATGTAAGGTCGTTAATTTCTTTTTGAATCTCGTTACGGTCAGATTCTGTGTTTGTACCGTTTGCTGCTTGTGTTGCTAGTTCACGCATACGTTGTAGAATGTTTTGTGTTTCGCCAAGTGAACCTTCAGCTGTTTGGATTAGTGAAATACCATCTTGTGAGTTACGTGATGCTTGGTCAAGACCGCGTACTTGCGCGCGCATTTTTTCAGAGATTGCAAGACCCGCTGCATCGTCACCAGCTTTGTTGATGCGCATACCTGAAGATAGTTTCTCCATTGCCTTTTGAGCTGCGCCTTGGTTGATACCCATTTGACGGTGAGTGTTTAATGCTGGAATATTATTATTGATAATCATGTTTGTTTCCTCCTTGAGTGTTGTTAGTCCCACATCCTTGTGGTCTAGGCAAGCAGAAAGGTTGGCGGCCGTCCTCGCTTTCTGTTGCTACACTAGTAATATCGGATCAATCCCTAAACCTTTAATACTATTTACAAAAAAAATAACGAATGTTGCACATTTTACAGTGCAACGTTCGTTATTTGTTAAAGAGTGTCGATAAATCAATCTCTTGGGTGGCAGCAAGGTTGTTTTCTTGTTGAATCGTTTTGTACAATTCTGACCGAAAAATGTCAATGTCAGTCGGTGCTTCGATCCCAAGTTTGATTTGGTCCCCATCCATTTCAAGAATTTTCACTTCGATGTTGTCACCGATCATGATCGATTCATTGAGCTTACGTCGTAGAACGAGCATTACTTTCCCTCCTGTTCGGAGAGTTTCTTTGTTTGAATAAATGATGTTTAGGTGTGTATGGTGAATCAGTTAAGATGAGTTGTTTTGCTTGTTGTTTTTCAATGTTTATCACAACGGGTGCTTGTAGATTCGCTGTTGTGTTTTCGAATGGTGATTGCACGGTCAAGATCGTGAAGATGGCTACTTCGTCTGGCTCAGTAATCGCTAGTTTTCCAACCACTTTATCTGGCAGGTTTACTTCATAGTCAGGTTTAAATTCAAATGGATTCACCAGTATGAACGCCAGTGTTGGTTCTTCTGTTGATTGAAGAACGGTGAAGGCTGCATCTTGTTGTAATGGCAACAGTACAAATGATTTAGCGTCTGGGAATCCAGGGATGCCTTCTTCAAATGTAATCATGCTTTTTTCCTCTAGTTCAATGGTTCCGTGGTATTTTGTTTGCATACTGTTCATCCTTTAAGCATTCAGATTTACATGTTCACCGATGTATTCAAAATCAATCGCTGGCATGACGGCCATATAGCTACTTGCAGACCATTGCGGGATGTCAATTTGTGGATTATGACTTTGTGAATGAATAATCGGGTCGTTTTTTTGGACATCAATGGTTAATTGAGATGGCTGATAGTCAATTTTCACATCAAAAGGTGTTTTCGGTAGGTAGCCAAGTGCAAGTTGTTTCATGGGCCGCCTGCTATTTTGTTTGGCAATGGCCGCAATGGCTCCACCACCATTTTCAATTTCCATCATTTGTCTGCCTTGTTGCGCTCTTTTTTTTACATTACTTGAAAATTGCGCTAGCGCATTTGCCACATAATCATCTGCTCTACGTAATGGACCTTTACGATCCATCGCCGCAAAGGCTTCTGTTTGATCGATCGAAAGTTGACCGGGCTGAACATCCATCGTGAGTTCAGCTTTCGGTTGTTGAATCGAAAGATCAGCTTTCGGCTGCTTCATCGACATTGTCGGTTGATCGTATTGAATGCCCATTTCAGCATTTGTCATGTGATAGCGCAGGGATGATGTGATCATTCGATTCACCTCTTTCTTCACCTACATTTTAACGAAGGTAATCAACCAACGATGTTTGTATGATATTTGAAGTAACAGCAAGCGTTGCGTTTAATACCGTTTCCTCAGAAAGCAAGTCCATAATGACGCGCTCTATATCTACATCTTCGTTATTAGACATCGCATTTATCGCGATCACTTCTTGTTCAACGAGACGTGCATCAATCATTTCTACACGATTGTATTTCGCACCGACTTCAGCTCGTTGTGAAAGGAAGGCATCCATGTGGTTATCTATTTTTTCAATGAATGGAGATATTTCTTCACCTGACTCTCCAGCATTTAATTTATTCGTAAGTGCGTATAGATCGCCAAATAATTCAGCAGTGAACACTTCACCAGCTGCGATATTTACTCCTATTTCAACCCCCTTCATCACTTCAATCGTAACTTCTTCACTGTTTGTTGGGAGGGCTGATTTCTCCATAACGACTACTTCATCTGCAGGTAACGGTTCGCTCGTGTCTGCGTCAACAAATTGATCATCAATCAACACGTAGTTAGAGGTACCATCAGTAAATACCCCCTCCTCTTCATTCCACTCAAACGTTTTGCTGTCGTATACAAATAAATATTCTTCGTTTGGAAGGTCCATGTCTGCTATCGCAATATTGATTTTTTCAAGATCAAATGGTGCATTACTCGTATCTGTCCCATTGAAGATGTACTGGCCATTGACTTGTGTATTGCCAATTGCTCCAACATGTTCGATCAACTGAGTTAGTTCTTTGGCAATCGCTTGAAGTTCATTATCACCAAGTGTTTCATTGGCTGCTTGTATCGTTAGTTCACTAATACGCGTCATCACTTTACCAACTTCATCAAGGGATGAATCTGTGTTGTCCATCCAGCTGTATACTTGCGGTATGTTGCGATCAAGGTATTGACGAATCTCTCCTACCTCTGTACGGTAATTAATCGATTGCATCGCCACAACAGGATCTTGCGAGGGTTTAGTAATTTTTTTACCGGTCGTCAGCTGATTTGTATATGTTTGCATGCGTTGGTAGCTTGAATTCAAGTTGTTTAGCGCGCTACTACTGAGCATAGATTGGGTGACTCTCATTTAATTCCCTCCTTTTTATCGGCCAACGAGGCCCATTCCGTTTATGATTGTATCGAGCATTTCATCAACTGCGGTCATATTCCGTGATGCAGCGTTAAATGCTTGTTGAAATTGGATCAAGTTGACCATTTCTTCATCGAGAGAGACGGAACTGACTGAGGATCTGTTTAGTTGAATGGATTCTAGTACCATAGCGCTGTTACTGCCAAGACGAACGGCTTCAGACGTTTGAACGCCCATCTTCCCGATCATGCCTTGGTAATAGTCCATCACACTTGATTCTTGAGAACCAAAAGTTAACTCCATATCCTTCACATCTGCTAATAAAAGAGCATTGTCTCCATTACCTGCGTAAGCGATACCGTCTTCACCAGGTAAAGCTGCTGCGATTCGATCTGCGTTTATGTCACTTGACAGTTTAATATTTTTTGCGGCATTCGTCGGATCTGAGATTGAATCCAAGTCAAAGAAGTTGATTTCTTCACCTTTTTCACCATTTTTTATATCTTCCAGGTTCCACCCTTGGCTATGCACCTCATTAAATGCATTAGCAAATTCGTATGCAAGCAAATTGAGCTCGCTAATCATCTCAGGGTAAGCCCCTTTCACTTCAACTTCTGTTGCTGTCGCATCTTCTGTGTAGCCAAAGTTATAAATATGACCAAGTAAAGATCCTTTTGATGTGAATTCCTCCATAGTGAATTGTTTTTCAGAAACAAATGTACCTTGTTCGTTCATTCTTCCAACTTCAATATTTGTCACGTAACTCTGTGTGTCATCCATATTCACTTTTATCTGATTTACACGATCCACGCTGCCATTGACCAGAAACGCCATTGATTTATTTTGGTCGTCGAGAAGTTCGATCGTTACTTTTCCTTGTGCTGATGCAGGTGAAAGTCCACCACTGCTCGTGTAGCTGACTTTAATGTTTACGTGTTCCGATAGATCATCAACTAACATGTCACGTTGATCGTACAAGTCATTTGGTAAGTAGCCACTTGCCTCCATTTTGGCAATTTGGCTGTTTAAGTCGTTAATTTGGTTAAGGAGCGAATTTACTTCAACTTCCGTGTTGTTGATTTGAGTACCTATGTTTTTTTTGTTAACGTTTAGTTGGTCATCGAGGTAGTTAAATGTATCTGCTACAGCTTGTCCACGTTCAAGAACAACTCTACGTGCGGCATTGTCATCAGGATTAGTGGCGAGATCTCCTAGTGACGACCAGAATTGGTTCAAAACATTTGACAGTCCATAGTCAGATGGTTCGTTCAGGACTTCTTCCATGCGATGAAGGCCTGTTGCTTGCGAACTCCAATAGCCAAGGTCCGTGCTTTGCTGACGGTATTGACTGTCGAGGAAGCTGTCGCGGTAACGTTGAATCGACCCCACTTCGACTCCTGTTCCTACTTGACCAGCAATGACCGGGCTATTCATAGAAGCAGTTGGAAATGCATTTGTTGCTTGAAAGTCAATCGTTTGGCGTGAATAGCCTAGTGTATTAGCGTTGGCAATGTTATGGCCTGTCGTATAAAGTGCACTTTGCTGTGTGGCAATCGCACGTTTGGCTGTTTCAAGTCCTGAAAAAGTACTCATTGTATTCCCTCCGTTTGTCCGTTACGTACGCGAGTCAAAAATTGATCGATTCGGTCGAGCTTGGTTTGGTGTACCTTGTTTATTGGAATAGTTCATCGTATTTTTTTTCGGCATGATCAGTTCCATTGTCATATTGACGAATTGCAGAGATTGATAGGTGAGCTGTTGATTAAGTTCATTTTTCTGTGAGAGTGCCTTAATCACGATAAGGAGCTCGTCCTTTTTTTGTTGTAGCTTGTCTTTTAGCGATGGGTCTGACACTGCGTCCATACACTGATCAAGTGTGGGTGTGTCGATCGATTGGCCGGCTTTTTGAAAAAGTTGGCACGCTTCTTTTTGACGCTGTTGTTCAACCGTATTGATCGCCGTAATATAGGTTTTTTCTTGTTTGAGAAGTTTCTGCAAGCTGTCTGTATCCCTTTCTTTCAGGGTAACAGCTTTACGTTCTGTAACTGTCAAGAGACCTTCATGTAATTTTACGAGCTTATCGAGTGTTTCGAGCAATTCGTTTGCCATATATCATTCTCCTTTAATGGAAGATTAAAGTCCGCGGAAATGTTTCAATAGATCATTAGCCGTTTGCTTTGGATCAGCTTTATATGTTCCGCTTTCAATATCAACTTTTAACTGATCGATCTTTTCTTGGCGCTCCGCCTGAATGCGGTCGCTACCTTGCATTTCTTTTGCTTGAGAAGAAATCTCTAGCTTATCAGCCATACCCGTTTTTTTCCCCTCGGCTTGATCGATCTTCGCTGATTGACGGTTGTATGGGTTGACATTTGCATTGCTTAATGGATTGATTTTCATACGGATTCACCTGCTTTCCTTTAGTTAAAGGTTGCTCATTGTCTTTTATATCGGCAATTGTCTAAAAAGTTAAAGGTACATGGGAAAATTAAAAAGAAAGTCCCATGCACCTCTATGTTTGTTGTTATTTTTGATTCTTGTCATCTTTGAATGATAAATACGTTTGCTTTTGATGAGCGGCAATCTCTTCTTTGAAGGCACGGTTATTGTTATCACGCTTTAAGTCAGACTTAATGCTTTCAGAACATGTACCGCATAGCTTTCCTTCGGTTACTAACGTTCCGCAGTTGTCACATGGATAACCGAGACCTGGAAATTGAGCAGGTTGCAGACGGCGCTTTCGAACCCATTTATGAAGAAGTGATTTTTTAGCACCTGTTACTTCCTCAATTCGATCGATCGTAGCCGCACGATTTTCACGCTTACGTAGAAACTGATAAACCTTATCAAACAGCTCTTCTTCCTTCATAAAGCAGCTTGGACATACATCTCGCAAACCATTAAAGTT
Organism: Jeotgalibacillus marinus; assembly: GCF_040801915.1. Classification (NCBI taxonomy): domain Bacteria; kingdom Bacillati; phylum Bacillota; class Bacilli; order Caryophanales; family Caryophanaceae; genus Jeotgalibacillus; species Jeotgalibacillus marinus. The sequence goes on from NZ_JBFMIA010000009.1 coordinate 11,012, forward strand.
AAAAATGGCATTACACGTTGGGCAATTTCGTACTTGAACCATGGTGTGAAGCCCCCAGTCGTTTTCTTTCATTATATAACAAAGGAATGATGGGTGGAGTGGAGAATTGGTGATTTTTAGGTGAACATTGGATCAGCTTGACCCCCACTATCTGCCTACCGTCACAGATGAAACCTTTGCTGCACCCGCTTGTTTTAATGTGTAAGCCGCGTGTCGGATCGTTGTGCCGGTTGTGTAGAGATCGTCTATGAGTAGAATGGATTTAGTTGCTAGATGGTGGGCTGTTTCGAAGGGGTTTTCTGTGGTATGGCGGTCTCTCTTAGATTTTTTTGCCTGTCTCGTGGTTGTGTCGTCGGTTCTTGTTAAAAGGAGTTCATAGGGGAGGTTTGCTTCGATCAAAAGGGCTTCTGATTGGTTGAAGGAACGATCGCGGAGACGTTGTTCATTTAGTGGAATGGGTGTGAGGATGTCGTAGCTTGGCATTATTTTGATGACTTCGTTCATTTTTTTTGAGAAGCAGCTAGCAATTGCGTAGTCACGGTCGTATTTAAAGCGTTTAATAAGAGCTTTGAGGCTGTCGTTGTAGGAATAGAGTGCGCGATTTTGGTCGAGTGTGGTGCTATAAGTTGGGTGCTTGGACCAAGTGATGCAGTCGTGACAGGCGTAAGATTTTTCAGCAAGTGGGCGCGAGCAAGTAGTGCAGATGCGGTTATGATCGATTGGTCGAAGTGTCGAAGCACATTTTTCGCAAATCGGTTCAGGGATACTTGGCGTGAATAGGTCACGCCAGCTTAATTGAGGAAACATAGGATCGTGGCAAATGATGCAATGACTCATTGGTTGTCCCCCTTTAGCCATCCACCCTTTTTCGCCTCACGATTCATGCGTTGGATGTGCTGCCTAGCTTTTATGATCGCTTTTGTGTGACCAAAATGGAAGAACGTTACGTCTCCTGTAGGGTGGTGTTGGTCTCGCCCCGCTCTCCCTGCGATTTGAACGAGAGCACTTTCTGTGAAGATCGTTTTTTCAGCTGCAAATACTGCCACTTCTACTTTTGAAAAGGTAACTCCTCTTTCTAAAATGGTTGTGGTGAGGAGAAGTTGGATTTCGCTGTTGCGCATTTGTTGGACTTTATGTGTGCGGTCTGGGTCTTGTGCGTGGACAGAAGCTAGTTTAGTAGTAGTGGATTTTGATTGTAAAATCGATTCGATCTTGTGCATGGACTCGATGTCTGGCATGAAGATGAGAATGGGACGTTGGTTTTTAATGCGGGGTTCGAGCCATTTTTGAAAGGAACAGGGTAGACGTTTTCGGTCGAGCGTTTTTTTCCAATTTCCGATCCATTTCGTAGTGGGTTCGGGGAGTGGATGACCGTGGTAGCGTGCGGTGATGTGGATATATTGAAGCTCCCCCTTTTTAACCGATTGCATCATGCCTTTGTTAGGCGTAGCTGTGACGAAAATACGTGTGGAGTCGGGAGTGCGTGCGTTTTCAGCGGCTTGCATTAGCGTGTCATCCGCAGAAAACGGAAAGGCATCTACTTCGTCAATGATCATCACGTCGAACGCATGGCGATATCGATAAAGCTGGTGTGTAGTGGCGATGGTCAGTTGTGCTTCGTCGTTGCGCTGGTCACTGCCACCGTATAGCGCTTCGATTTTGGTGGTGGCAAATGCTTGTTGGAGTCGAGGATAAAGTTCTTTGACGACGTCTCTACGCGGAGTGGCGATACAGATTCGTTGCTGGCTAGTGAGAGCGTAGGCGATTGCTTCGAAAAGCATTTCGGTTTTTCCCGCTCCGCATACAGCATGGACGAGTGTAGAGGTTTTTGTTTGGATCGCTTGAACAAGTTTTTGTGAGGCGTGTTGTTGAGGTTTGGAGAGTATCCCGGTCCAAATTAGAACGGGCTGTGTCGGTATGGAGTAACGTGGTTTTTGTGGTCCCATCCATTTGACGATGGATGAGCAGGACGAGGCTTTGCCCATATTGATACAGTTTCGGCAGTACGTACAAATTTTTTGGCAACGAGCACAGTGGTGTTTGGCGAAAAGTGAGTTTTGAGTGTTGTGACAGCGCATGCATCTAGTGGTGTGTTTTTCGATGATGATGGAGGGCTCATAGATTAGATAGCCATTTTGATGATGGGTGTCAATTACTTGTTGAGGAAATTTAGTGAGGACTTCATCTTGAAGTAGTTGTTTACCAGTTAGAAGAGTTCGGAGTTCGTTTGAGAAGGGTGGACAATTGAGTGATGTAACTACGGTTTGCATGAAGCGCCTCCTTTTAAAGTACATAGGGTATGTTTTGGGGATATAAAATGAGAACGGCTGGGCGCCGCTCTCTTATTATCCATCTAGCTTGTCGGGGCTGAACAAGCCGATTGCGCTACCGCTTCATCCAGTTCCATCGGCTAGCCCCTCGAGGTCATAAGTCTCACTGACTTGATGGCATAAAGCGCCATCCTGCCAGCGCGCCTTATGCTTGTCGGGGCTGAACAAGCCGATTGCGCTATCGCTTCATCCAGCCAAGACCCATGGCACCTTCGCCGAGATGCGTTCCGATGACGGGACCGAAGTGGCTAATGCTGAATGAGACGTTTGGCAATTGCTGCTCGATATCGTGTTTCCATTCGTGCGCATCATCTTCACGGTTGGCATGGATGATGACGGCTTGAAGATGATCATATTTCGCTGCGTCTTCTGTAAGCATGTCAACGATTCGTTTCATCGCTTTTTTACGCGTGCGAATTTTTTCGAAAGGCTCGATTTTTTTATCAACAAAATGCAGAAGTGGCTTAACCTGAAGCAAGCTTCCAATGATGACTTGTGCATTGGAAAGTCGTCCGCCTCGTTGAAGATGATTGAGACTATCCACCATAAAATAGGCGCGCGTTGTTTGCTTTAAGGTATGTAAATGTTCAATGATCGTTTCAGCTGAACAGCCTCGCTGTGCCATCTCAGCTGCTTCAAGCACGAACATTCCTTGAGGCATGCAGGAAATTTCCGAGTCAAATGGATGCACATGGATGGCATCTACCATGTCGCCTGCTTGTACTGCACCAGCAAAAGTGCCGCTAATCTCACTTGAAAGGTGAATCGATACGACGTCGTCATAGTCCGCTGAAAGCTCTTCGTAAAGTGCTGCAAACTGACCTACTGGGGGTTGAGAAGTGGTTGGAAGCTGTTTTTCTGTACGGACTGATTCGTAAAACTCATCCGTTGTAAGGTCCACTTCCTCCTGGTACATCTTCCCGCCCATAATCACACTCAGCGGAATCATTTTTATCGAAAGTTCATCACGTATCTTTTTTGGTATATACGCCGTACTATCCGTCACAATTGCTGTCTTCATCCTATCATTCCTATCTTCACATCTTAATGTCCACGTTTATATATGGATCTACACTCAATATGAAAGGGGGCCATTCCCTCTTAAACCCCTTTACACTATCCAACTTTATTTTAGACCATTGGGGGTGGGAAAGCGATAGTTTTTTGGCGTGTTGCATGCTTTAGATCGTTAAATCGATCAGAACTCTTTAACGCTCTAAAGCGTGATTCACCTCCGTCATAAATGGATTTTGGTGGTTTTATTGTTCGCTGCGTATTCACTGTGATGTCGTGTGTTCGAGTTGTTGTGAGATGCTTGTTATTGTGTATTGTTTCCATAAAAAATAGAGGCTAAGCGGGGAGCAGGGGATCCGCTTAGCTTTTTCAAGAAGAGCGCGATTAGTCATTTTTTCTGCTTATACTCTTTTTACTTCATTACGGTAAATACGATTCCAATATCGATAAAAGTAAACATGTATTTAACAATGTTGTTTTCATTCTTTGCTCTCCTTATGTTTTTTTTGATTTTCATTTGTTCCAACATTAGCGTCCTGTGCCAATCTTGAAGAATACCTTTCGAGCTTAGAAAAAACGGTGCCCAGCCAAGTCTTTGTCATGGATAAGTCTTCAAGCGCTTTTTGCCTTTGGCGCTCTATTTCTACAGGTGCGGGTCCCCCGAGAACGTCTCGAACGTTAACAAAATCGATAGGGTTAGTCGCTTGGTGATATTCTTGATCAGAAAAAGAGATAGAAAGATTATAATCGTCTTTGGCAAATTGATTGATCCTTTCAGCTGATCCTTGCGAGAGGTTTTTATCTTCTTGTAAAAGTTGTTTAACCAACTGGCTGACAATCGCATGTGAAGTCCGAAAAGGAACGTCATGGTTTCGTACTAACAAGTCAGCGATTTCAGTCACAGTGGAAAATCCATTTTTCGCTCGATCACAAAGCAACTCTTCATTAAATGTACAATCTTGAAGAATTTCTGTTAACAATGAAAGTATATCCTCTGTATGTTGTACACCATTATGCAATTTAGGTTGTATGTCATCGCCAATGTCTACGATGTCCCCTAAAGGAACACTGTGTGCTAGTAAGATTGTACTTTGTAATTCTGCCATCGCTTTGCTGATTGAAGCTCTAGTATGTTCTAAGGCTGAAGGGTTTCTTTTTTGTGGCATGATACTTGAGGTCTGAACATGTTTGTCATGAAGGCGGAGTGTATTCACTTCATTTGTCGACATAAACATTAAGTCATAAATGAAACGGGAGAGGGTGCTTAGTGATATGGATAAAACGCTTGCCATTTCGAGCATGAAATCAGAAGCAGAAATCGCGTCATAGGAGTTCGACATGGGTCCATCGAAACCCAATCTTTTACTTATGTCGTGACGATCAATGTTGAATCCAGTTGTAGTCAAAGCGGCCGCTCCCATAGGACAGAGGTTGGTCCGATTATAAAGAGATATTCCTCTTTGAACATCTCTTTGTAGATTGTTTTCTACAGCGAGAAAATAGTGCGCCAGTGTTGTCGGCTGTGCCTGTTGATTGTGAGTGTGGGCAGGTATGACTGTGTTTTTGTGTTCGTTTGCTAGGGTAAGTATAACGAAACGCAAATGATTAATGTTCTCGATCCATTTTGCAATTTTTTCTCTCCAGTACATTCGAAACATGGTTGTATCCATGTCATTTCTACTAAAAGCAATATGCATATTCCCAACAAGTTGATCACCAATATCGCTTGAGAGTTCGTCTTCAAGCATAAAGAATAAATCTTCAAAATTCGTATTGTATTTTTTATTATATCCTCTCTCTAATACCTTATAAGTCGCTTGAAGAATCGTATCTGCTTCTTCCCGTTTTATTATTTTTTGTTTCTTTAACATAAGAACATGAGCCAAATTTATTTCCATTATATATTTGAAAAAATAATCCTTTGTGAAATTATATGTAGGCTCGAGAACCGTATTTATGTATATCTCTGATCTTTTTCCGATCACTTGATGTCCTCCTCGTTTTTGTATTGTGGAGTCATGTTCGCAACTGCCCCTTTTAATATATTGAAAGTGAAATAGTCAAATAAGCTTTTGATATTCCTGCTTATCAATATCGTATTGATTCACTCTGGACCGGAGTTGGTTCAATGCCTATATATCGAAGTTCTTCATATACAGGTGGGGAATTGGTTATGGTGTGACGGAATTTGATGGATCAGAGTTGCAGATAAGTTTTGAGTTTCAAAACGATCCCGAATGGTTTAGGTTAATATATTCATAACCCCTTGGAATAGAATTGGTTGGTTGGTCGTTCGTTCGTAAAGCTTCCTTACTGTTGCAAGATTATTACTGAATAAAACGATCCTCGATTATTTTTCAGGATTTTATAAACATTTAATCGAAACGCTTTAAAACTCAATCGACTCATTTAATTCGTTTTACAAGTAAAGAGGACTCCCATAAAATCAGAGCTCCTCTTCAAAGGTTTTATTGATCATGTATCATCCCAGGATATAAAGTAGTTTTTTTAAAGGAAGTCTATTGTCTGTTCAGTTTCTACGCTTTGTGATGAGGTCTATTTTTAGGATTTGTTCCAGTCTTATGATAGAGACTAGAATGACTCTTCCTTGGTTGTCTTTGACGCTCTTCACTTTATCTACTAGAAAGTCGCTTACATGCGATTATTCAAATATAACATCCCCATGTTCATTCAGTTTTGCTACTAACAAGTGATAGTCATCTGTAAGAACGTGTTTCCTCTTTCCGAACTTTAAAACGGTTCCTTCCTTCGCTTTATTAATTTTGATTTTTTGATCGCTTGATACAGCGATGGTCGTTAACGTTCCACTAGAGGCACCCGTTTCATTAATATCAGCGTCAAGCCTCGCATACACTTCTCCACCTCTTAAAATCCCCCTGATTTTCAGGTAACCACCAGAGTGAATTTTCGAATTCACGCATCCCCGTCCTTCAATTAAGACATTTCCACTACAATTAATATGACTGTTCAATACGTTCAATACGTGTACGTAGGACTCGGACTCAACCGATGTACCACTAACTTCAAGCAGATCCTGCATTTGGTCTAACAAGTTTGAAATGGTTTGGATTGATGCGGTACCATTTGATGACGTCAAGAACAGCTTTGATATAGAATCCGCTGATTTCTGCCAGCGATCATCCTCTAAATGATGGGCATTCTTTTTTACTAGCTCGACATATTTTCTCGCTAAAGGAGTAAAGTCTTTAAACTTTTCCTCTAGCAAAATTCGGATAAGAGGTTGCAGCCCGCCTTGAGCAAAGTTGGTTGATTTATTGGTTAATTGCTTAATAGCACTGAACATTCTCTCTGTATTACTCTGCATCACGCCTAACAGCTGACCAAGCTCGGTTACTAGCATATTGTTCTTGCCAGCAGAGAGATCAGATTTATTGATATTTCCTCTTGATACAATGGCGCCAGATGCTGTGCAGGTAGACATGTTTATATTTTTGGCAGTGTGAATATCTCCTTGTGATTCAATTACCATACCGTTTTCAATTTCTCCAGTGATTTCAATGTCACCTGAAAAATGGATGTTCCCTGAAGCTAAATTCACATCCCCATCATGAAGTAATTTATCCATAATCGATATATTCACAAGCTTACCTTTTTGATCAATTTTCGGTCGACCGAATTCGGTTGCGATCACTTGGTCATCTACAACCTTAATCCCTCTACCTTCTCTTAGGATGAGTGGATAAACTTGTTTTGCAGGCAATTCTGCATAAGTAACAGTATAACCTGATGAACCTTGAACAGGAGGGTGAATAATGGCAATAATATCGTCAATTTCAACAGTTGGGATGGTTTTCGATTCTCTAAAGTTGATTCTTCCAAATTCGTTTTCTTTCAAACCATCTTCTATTTTTGTTTTAACCTTTAATTCAATCCAACCATTTTTCCCTTCTGTAGGAGGGATTCCTGTTACTATTTCAAAAGTCTGTGATTGTCTAGTTCGTAACGCCTTAATGAGTTCGATTTCATTAATATCGTGTTTGATCGATAATTCCTTTAATCGATTGATGACTTTTTCTTGTGATAGAGTGTTTACGATTTCTTTCGTTTCAGTTACGGCTAACTCAATATGTTCTGCCGCTTCCATATCTTTCACTTCACGGGTTATGTGATAACCTGGTTCTACCGTTAAATGAACCGTTAATTCGCGTTTATCTATTTTAAGAGACCATTGAGATTCTTGCACTTGCACTTCATTCTTTACTTTTAGTTGATACGTATCTTCTGGTGAAATAAAAATCTTCTTTTCTATCACGAGTTTTTGATTTCGATAAAGTTCAACTCCCTCTTTTACCGTAACCATTGGAAGTTGGGTAGTTCCTGGAGTGCAGTTTAATTGTCCCTTATTGACCCATACCTTCCCACTTGTATCATCTTTTTTCATATTTACCTCTGAGTGATTAAAGTATTTTTCTTCGTCTACAGTTGGATATTCCGAAGTAAGATTCATCACTTCCGCAAAATAACCATCTGAAGATTTTTCACCTGCTGGAACGGCTTTATCTTCTTTTTTCGTTACTTTAACAACCGCTTTTTTAGAACCTATACCAAAAAACCCTTCTTTTGGGGTTTGAAGCACTTCGATATGAACTTCTTTCTTCGAAGTTTTTAATTCCTCGATTCCAATGTTCATTGCTTCGGTAACATCTTTTCCTTTTGATACAATACTTCGCATCTTATATCACCCTCCTAGTTCGTCATTGGATCATTCAATCTTGAAATATGTTTTTTTTCGTTAATTTTAAAATCACATTGAAAGGTTCATCACTCAAAACTTATATCAAACGTGAAAATGATGGTGGATCCTTGAAGCGAATGTAGCTAAATATCTTTCTATTCACTCTTCATCATCCAAGTAAATCCTTGACCCATCGATTTCTGCATCTGCTTCCTTACCTTTCGAGAAGTTTGCCATTAACAAGATATAAGATATAAGATATTCAATTCCTTTTACTACAAATAATTAATATCAACAAAATTCATCAAAAAGATAAGAAATTACTAATTTGAATGTACCATCCAAAGCAGGGAAAAAGCAATGCCATACTAGTCAAATTTTGCTATAAAAACCTGATTTTTGTCGCATTTAATCGTGACCTCTTCACAAATATTTTTTTAAAAAATTACCATTTCTACAAATCGACAAAACCATTGACAACTTGTATATACAAGTTTATGATTAATAATGTAAATGTAAGCGCTGTCTTCCCCCTGCTGAACTATCTTTTAATCAGTGGGGAAAAGATGAATGAATAGATGAATAGTATTTTTTATCACAGAAAAAAAACGGTTACAGGAGGCTTAAAGATGAGTACTGTGAATAAAGAAGAAGTTCGCCAAATTGTTGAGGCGATTGGTGGGAAGGAAAATATTGATTCTGCCACGCACTGTGTGACGCGGCTACGTTTTGTGTTGCATGACGATAGTAAGATTGATAAGAAAAAGCTTGAATCAATTGATTTGGTTAAGGGTTCATTTGCCAATAGTGGTCAGTACCAAGTCGTTATTGGACAAGGTCTTGTGGATAAAGTGTATAAGGTTTTAGCTGAGGAAACCGGGATTCAAGAGGTTTCCAAAAATGATGTAAAAAATGCTGCTACAAAAAAGATGAACCCTTTACAACGCGCGATTAAGTTGTTAGCTGATATTTTCATCCCAATTTTACCAGCAATTGTTACGGCAGGTTTGTTGCTTGGGTTGAATAATGTGTTAACGGCACCTGGTTTGTTTAGCGATGATCCGCTCGTAGTCATGTTCCCTCAATGGGCTGATTTAGCCGAAGTCATCATTGTAATAGCCAGTGCCGCCTTCGCCTTCTTACCCGCATTGATCGGTTGGTCGGCGGTTAAGCGATTTGGCGGAAACCCACTTATGGGAATTGTGCTTGGGCTAGTACTTGTCCACCCTGCCCTTTTAAGCGCTTATGACTACCCTACTGCGCTTGAAGAAAATCGCGTTCCAACTTGGAGTTTATTGGGATTAAACGTTGAGTCAATTGGTTATCAAGGTCAAGTATTACCTGTACTTTTCGCAGCATATTTATATGCGTTGATTGAAAAATTCTTGAACAAGCGTGTACATGATTCGATTAAATTATTGATTGTTGCACCAGTTTCACTTTTAGTAACAGGTTTCGCCGCTTTTATGGTCATTGGACCGATCACATTTACGGTCGGGACAACGATTACAGACGGCGTCATCTGGATATTTAATAATTTCGGATGGCTCGGCGGCCTCATTTACGGTGGATTTTACGCAGTTCTCGTTATCACTGGTATGCATCACACGTTCTTACCCGTTGATTTACAACTTATTACAGATCAAGGTGGTACATTCTTATGGCCAATCCTTGCGCTATCGAATATTGCACAAGGATCTGCAGCATTTGGGATTTTCGCTTTAACATATCTCTTGAAAAAGAAAGACGACAAACTACGTGGACTTGCAAGTTCTTCTGGAATATCCGCATGGCTTGGCATTACAGAGCCTGCCTTATTCGGAGTTAACTTGCGCTATCGCTTCCCATTTATCTGTGCTCTTATCGGTTCAGCAATTGGCGGCGTGCTACTCGGATCCAATTTCGTCCTAGCAAACTCGATTGGAGTCGGTGGTGTCCCTGGAATCATCTCCATTCAAAGCTCATTCTGGACACTATTCGCCATCGGTATGGCCATCGTAATTGTCGTTCCATTTGTGCTGACATTGTTTTATGGATTGTTGATTAAAAAAGGGAACTTAGACGACTAAAATCAAAAGCGTTCGCTGACGGGGTCAGATCCCGTCAGCGAACGAAAGTATTTATTTTTCGATAAAATAGTAAGAGGTGTTTAGAGATGAGACAGGCTTGGTGGAAGAAGGCTGTTGTGTATCAGATTTATCCGAAGAGTTTTAATGATACGACGGGTAATGGTATTGGAGATTTGAATGGGATTACGCATAAATTGGATTATTTGAAGGAGCTTGGGGTGGATGTCATTTGGTTAACCCCCCCTTACAAGTCGCCTCAAAATGATAATGGCTATGATATTAGCGACTACTTATCAATCCATGAAGAATACGGATCGATGGCTGATTTAGAACGCATGTTGGCCGAGGCTCATACACGCGGCATCCGCATCATTATGGACATCGTCGTGAATCATACATCAACTGAGCATGAATGGTTTGTAGAGTCGCGAAAATCAGCTGACAATCCGTATCGAGACTTTTATATTTGGAAAGATGCAAAGTTAGATGATTCAGAACCGACGAATTGGCAATCTAAATTTGGTGGCAATGCGTGGCAATTGGACGAGTCAACTGGTCAGTACTACCTCCACCTTTTCGATGTCACTCAAGCTGATTTAAATTGGGAAAATGACACCGTTCGTCGCGAAATTTACAACATGATGAACTTTTGGGCAGAAAAAGGGATTGATGGCTTTCGTTTAGATGTGATAAATCTTGTTTCAAAAGATCAAGATTTCCTTGACGATGATGGTTCGGTTGACCCTGGTGACGGTCGCAAATTTTACACTGATGGTCCGAAAGTTCACGACTACATGCATGAAATGAACCGGGAAGTGTTCGCCAAACATGACTTGTTAACGGTTGGTGAAATGTCATCCACAACCATCGACCACTGCATTAAATACTCCAACCCTGCACGTGAGGAACTGAGCATGACATTCAATTTCCACCATTTAAAAGTGGATTATCCTAGCGGTGAAAAATGGTCTGTAGCTGACTTTGATTTTCTTAAATTAAAGGAAATTTTATCGACATGGCAAGTGGAAATGTACGAAGGTGGCGGTTGGAACGCGCTATTCTGGTGTAATCACGATCAGCCTCGAATCGTTTCACGTTATGGAGATGATGGCGAATACCGCATTGAATCAGCGAAAATGCTAGCAACAACCATTCACATGATGCAAGGAACACCGTATATTTACCAAGGTGAAGAAATCGGCATGACCAATCCGAAATTCGTAACAATTGCTGAATATCGTGATGTTGAGTCGCTGAACATTTACACTATTTTGATGGAAAAAGGTTACACAGAAGCTGAAGTGTTGGAGATTTTAAAACACAAATCGCGTGATAATTCGCGGACACCTATGCAGTGGAACTCTGAGAAGGACGCTGGATTCACAACGGGCACACCATGGATTCCTGTTTCCAAAAACTTTGATGAGATCAATGCAGAAGCAGTATTGAAAGATCATGATTCCGTATTTTATTTTTACCAAAAACTCATTGCATTGCGTAAAGAGTACGATGTGATCACAGATGGGAACTATGAATTGATGTTGGCTGATGATCCATCGATATTTGCTTATACGCGTAATACTGTGGACGAATCGTTGCTGGTTTTGAATAATTTTTATGGGAATATTGTGGAGTTTGAATTGCCTAAGGACGTTGTAGCACAATTTGAAGGCTTTTCAATGCGAAATGTGCTGATTCAGAACTATGAAGACGTGAACGGATCTGTTGTAAAGTACACATTGCGACCGTATGAATCGATTGTGTTTCATTTGAAAAACAAGTGAGGTTTTGCGTCCAATCCAAAGAGTGGGATTGGGCGTTTTTCTTGTAATTGTCGAGAAATATATGAGGGGATTGGCGCTAATTGTTGGTTGAGCGTTCCTTGCGACGTGGAGTCGGAGTTCATCGCCGTTACGTGCGGGTTTCATTTATTCACTATCCAGTTTCACCAACTTACTGTTCAAAACTACAATACTTTCCAGACCACATTTCACCTTCACTCAAAAAGACACCTCCTAAGAATCGGAAGGTGTCTACTCCTGAATAGTTAAGAAGGATTCACCATAAAGTGAATCGAAACAATTTTCCATTCACCATCAACTAAATTAAGCACGGTAATTTGTCGACCAGTTTTCGTTACTTCTGCGCCAGTCGCTGGATCAGTCGTGGTCAAAATGAGGTCAGAGTATACTTGTGCCTCTTCCCCCTCGAATTTATTGATTGTTTGGAGCTCTACTTCACGAACGACATCGAATGATTCAAACACTTGATCAAGTTGTTCTCGCTCTTCATCTAAATCAAAATTACCTGTTTTTTCGGAAAGTGTAGCCAAATATCCTTCTATGTCTTTTTCGTTAAACGTCTCGATGTAACTGTTGAATGTGTCAAGAATCGCTTCTTCCGCTTCAGCTGGAACATCTTTAGCTTCTGAAACATTGCCTTGATCATCTAGTTCAAAACCTATTCCCGATTCCCCGTTCTCATCCAACTCTAGACCGTCTGACGAATTGTGGCTGTCGATCCCTTGCCCATTTTGTCCATCTAGTGCGGAACCAGTATTTTCTGCTGAATCATCGTTGCTGCAACCTGCTACGACCAAAGCGAGTAAGCCGGTGCCTAACACAAAGATTATTGATTTTAAATTCATCTCGGACCGTCCTTTCTGCCTTGTTTTTTCAAAATGTGGATATAGTAAAAAATGCTCATGATGTCTGCGATCCCATCACCCATTATGATACAATAATATAGGGTGATCAACATGACAACAACCAACAAATATATGAACATTTTTCATGAACTATCAAACGACATCGAAAAGGGCATCTACGAACCGAACACGCTCCTTCCATCTGAACACGAATTGTGCGATCGCTTTGCCACATCGCGTGAAACAATCAGAAAGGCACTGACATTGTTATCACAAAATGGATTTATCCAAAAAATGCGAGGAAAAGGCTCATTAGTACTCGGTATTAATAAAATGGAGTTCCCGGTATCCGGCATTGTAAGTTTTAAAGAGCTACAAAAATCGCTCGGGCGTGACACCCATACAACGGTCCACAAACTCGAGTTAAACGAAACAAATGACTGGCTATCCTCTCAACTAGAATGTGATCCAGGTTCATTCGTATGGGAAATAGCTCGTGCTCGTACGATTCAAGGTGAACGCGTAATTTTAGATAAAGATTGGATTTTGCAATCACATGTCCCCTCCCTAACTGAGGAAATATGCGCAGACTCCATTTACGCTTACTTCGAAAATAAATTAGGACTCGCAATCTCGTATGCGAAAAAAGAGTTCACGGTTGAGCCAGTAACTGATGAAGATCGCGCGCTGCTTGATTTAGATGGGGATAGCCATATTGTTTTAGTGAAGAATTTCGTCCATTTAGAAGATACAATGTTGTTTCAATATACAGAGTCAAGACATAGACTTGATAAATTTAAGTTCGTGGATTTTGCACGTAGGAAGTGAGGGAACCCCTCAAGAATGCCGAGCGGTCCGTGCTTTCTGCAATTTCATTATTAGAGACTTAAGGATTCTTTGATCAACAACGGATAATGCGATATACTCACACAGTCTAAAATAGGACGTAACGCGTCAACGTCCCATTAATCCAAATCCCTACATTAAAGTGGCTGCCCGATTTGAATAGGTACAAAGGTAACTACCCCACATTCAAATACTGAGCGGAGGGTGGTTACTTCTTTTTTGAAGTGGACTAAACTGGTGATGGCGACCGCTGTATAGCTTGTCGCAATAAATACACCAAATTTTAAAAAGCATATTCATCACATCATACGTCACCATATTCTCTCTCCCCTATCTACTTAGTTTCTTGTTAATTATATCCATTACTACTACGATCAACAGTTCGCTTCTAAGACCTCTACTTCACCGACCACTCAATAAACAAAAAAACCGTCAATTTGACGGTTTTACAACTATTGTAACTCAACCCAACCATTCTTAATCGCTGTGACAACTGCTTGCGTACGATCGTTCACATTCATCTTCTGTAAAATATTGCTTACATGATTCTTTACCGTCTTCTCAGAGATATACAACCCTTCTCCAATTCCACGGTTACTTTTACCATCTGCTAGCATTTGAAGAACTTCACATTCCCGCTTTGTTAGTAAATGAAGGGGTCTGCGGACTTCGATTTGCTGGAAGTTGCCAGTGAATTCTGCTTCTGCTAGGCGACGAAACTCGTTTACTAGATTGACGGTTACTTTTGGATGGATGTACGATCCTCCTCCTGCAACGGTTTTAATTGCGGCAATCAAGGTATCTGCGTCCATTTCTTTTAGCATATAACCAAGAGCACCTGATTTTAGTGCGTGTGAGACGTAATTTTCATCATCATGAATCGACAGAATGATGATTTTTGCGTCCCTGTTTAATTCAATGAGTTTAGCTGTAGCTTCCACACCGTTAACTTCAGGCATGTTGATGTCCATAAGTACTACGTCTGGTTTGTGCTGTTCATATAAGTCAATCACTTGTGCGCCGTCGTTACCTTCAGCAACAACTTCGAATGTTTCTTCAAAATCTAATATGAGTTTAACGCCTTCACGAAATAGTTGATGATCATCAATAATTAAAATTTTTATCATAGTCATTTTCCTCCTTGGTCAATGAAATCCATTATAGCGGCACTTGAATCATAATGATGGTGCCAGATCCTGGTTTTGAATTAACTGACATTTCTGCAGCTAATAATTTTACTCGTTCCCTCATACCAATCAATCCAAAAGATCCCACTTTTTTCTGAGATGCGTCAAAGCCTTTACCGTTATCTTTAATAACAACGACTATTCGATCACGTCGAGATTCAATTTTAACTGTGATCTCCTTTGCATGTGCGTGTTTCAAGGCGTTTTGAACAGATTCTTGGATGAGTCGGAACAGTGATACTTCATATTTTGGGTTCAATCTAAATTCTTCCCCAATTTGAACAAATGATAACTTTGTCCCATTACTATATTCTTCGAATGAGTTTAAATATTTTCTGAGGGTTGGAATTAAACCAAGGTCATCAAGGGCCATTGGACGAAGGTCATAGATGATGCGTCGTACCTCTGAAAGTGTCGATCGGACCATTTTTTTAAGATTACCAATTTCTATACAAGCTTGCTCAGCACCTTTGTCCTTATAAACTCGTTCAATTAAATCGGAACGTATAAGAACATTCGCCATCATCTGAGCTGGTCCGTCATGTATTTCCCGGGAAAGTCTTTTGCGCTCTTCTTCTTGTGCCTCGATAATTTGAATACCAAATTCTTGTTTTTGTTTGGCATCTCGCAAGGCTGCCCCCATTTGTTTTAAATCGCTGTTTAAATATGTTAGGACGACCGATATTTGAGTGACTAAATTTTCTGCACGTTCAATGGTTTCAAGCATACTTTGTAATCGGCGTTCAAGGTCGTCTCTTCGGTCGCGTAGTTGTTTTTCTTCTTGTCGGTTAACAGAAAGCTTCATCTGGAGATCGTGAGCAGTTTCATAAGCTTGCCGGACCTGCTCCTCAGAAAAATCTTTGAAATGATGACTGACTTCAGCTAGTCTTGTGCGTGCAAAGCGAGATCTTCGTTCAAGGTCATCCACTATATAAATAACAGTAGTGATTTTCCCCCTGACCTGACCAAGCTCTTGTACTAGGCTTTCGTACTCTTTTCGTGTTTTCTCACCAATTTCAAAAACTTCCAATTTACTTTGGTCCACTGTCTCGATCATTTTACCCAAAATCATGTCTAGCATTCGGGCATCTAAACTATTTGCGGGCACACCCCAGACTCCTTCCTCTCAACAACATATGTTTACCAAAAATTATACTGTTAAATCTGTAAAAAAGAAAGCTTTGTACAGATTATATTCCTACCTATATATATGTCGATTTTTAAGGTGTATTTTTTTCTTTCTAAAATAGCAATTTTCAGGCCAACCTCACCTATTATATCATCGTCAACTGGCCGCAATATTTAAGTTGCATTACAATTGAATCATATGACATTTCACCTTTGTTTCATGATTGTAAACTTATGTCGAAATGGGCGATTTATTGTTATAATGGTGTAACGAGTACGAGGAACTGATAAGGAGCGTATTTTTTATGTTAAAAAAATACTTTACGGTCGCTGAATATGGCGAAAATGAAATCGTCATCCAAAAGTCGCGTTTTATTGCGTCCGTCAAGCGAGTTGAAACCGAAGAAGCGGCTCAGCAATTCATCCAAGACATCAAAAAACAACATCCATCAGCTAATCATAACTGTTCAGCCTACATGATCGGTGAGCACAATCTCATCCAAAAAGCTAACGATGATGGAGAACCAACAGGTACTGCAGGCCTCCCAATGCTTGAAGTGTTAAAAAAACGCGATTTAAAAGACACAGCCGTTGTAGTTACACGCTACTTTGGAGGAATTAAACTCGGCGGTGGTGGGCTCATTCGTGCTTATGGAAAATCAGCAACTGAAGGCATCAACGCAACAGGTGTTGTCGAACGCAAACTAAGCCGCCTCATGACCACCATCATCGACTACACCTGGCTCGGAAAAATCGAAAATGAAATTCGCACCTCCATTTACCCTTTAAAAGAAATTCACTACCTTACCAACGTCTCGATCGAAACCTACGCAGAAGAAGAACAAATCGACACATTTACCGAATGGATGACAGAGCTTACGAATGGCCAGGCAGTTATTAAAGCTGGAAACCAAGTCTATTTAGAAGAGAAAGTGTAGAATACTGTGTTTCCTTGCAATTTGTAATATTTTTATCATTTTACTGATGGATACTTTAATGTACAATTATAGTTAGACTTTTTAATAATTTAGCACGAAACACACAGCGATGTTTAAAGGAGCAAAAAAATGGAGCGTAAAAATTACCGTAAAATGATAGATCGAAAAAAATTAAAAAAGCGTGTTCTAATCTTTTTAGTCTTACCCCTATTTTTATTGGGAACTTCAACTGTAGTCTATGCCACTTATTTATATAAACAAGCTCAAAGTGCAGTAAATAAATCCTACGATGACCTCAATCGGAATCAATCTGACATCCGAGACCAAATGGTTGATCCCGCTACTGATGATGTATCAATATTGTTTCTTGGAGTCGATTCAAGTGATTCACGAGAATCACAAGGAATGACATCAGACAATAGCCGCACAGATGCAATGGTTTTAGCAACATTAAATAATGAAAAAAAATCTGTTAATTTAGTTAGCATTCCTCGTGACACGTTAACATATATACCTGAAGTGGGGTATGAAGATAAAATTGCCCACGCTCACGCATTTGGTGGCCCACAGGCTTCAATGGAAACGGTAGAAAGCTTATTGGATGTACCTGTAGATTATTATGTACGTATGAATTTTAATGCCTTTATTGATGTTGTTAATTCATTAGATGGGGTAAGCATTGATGTACCTTTTGAATTCTTTGAACAAGATTCTAGTGATAAAAAAGATGCTATTCACCTTCTTCCCGGAATGCAGACTCTAGATGGTGAAGAAGCTTTAGCCTTTGCTCGCACAAGATACTATGATAACGATATTGAACGTGGTAAAAGACAAGTTGAGCTAATTGAAGCTATAATGGATAAATCAACCTCTGCAACCTCTATCAATAAATATAGTAGCGTGATTCAAGCCGTCGGACAAAACCTTAAAACGAACCTTACGTTCGATGAAATGAAGTCAT
This sequence comes from Jeotgalibacillus marinus, assembly GCF_040801915.1. Lineage (NCBI taxonomy): Bacteria > Bacillati > Bacillota > Bacilli > Caryophanales > Caryophanaceae > Jeotgalibacillus > Jeotgalibacillus marinus. The sequence continues at coordinate 28,849 of NZ_JBFMIA010000009.1, forward strand.
TTATCTCGTACGCGGTGAGTTCAGATCTTTCAGTAGAAAATTTATCTTTTCAAGGAGAAGATACTTCCATTGATGGAATATACTACTATCAACCGGATATAACTGAAATTTGGTCTTTACAAGAAACGTTAAAAAATCATTTAGGATTAAATGACACTGATTCAACAAGTCCATCTACGGATAATGAAAATGATGTGGGTATATCTCAATCGACTCAGAATGATTGGTAACCAATTTTACAACAAAAGAACAACCACTAATGGACAAGTATTGTTAGTCCATCAGTGGTTGTTCTTTTCATTTGATTCAAAGTGATTTCTATACTCGATCAGTTTTAAGGGATCGTATCTCTATGGCAATTATACGTCAAACACTAAGCTAAGCATGTTAGAAAGTGAATTGAATTGATTATCATTGATTAAATCACATTACAATTCATGGAACCCCGATCGATCAGCCCGATTAAATTACTACACCTTTATTTCTTCTCACGCACAAGGTTAAGGATCGGTCGATAGTTTTCACCAAGCAAACCAATACTTTCGACAATAATTTCTAAAGATAATAATACAACAGCAATAACTAATATTCCTCCCCATAATGTGGATTGAGAAAAAATAAATGCTGATAAGCTAAACCATGTAGCAATCCCATAAATAATAATTACCGTTTCACGATGTGTAAATCCAGAATTTAACAAACAATGATGCAAATGAGATTTATCTGGAGCTGATATCGGTTGTTTATTTAATAATCTCCTCACTATTGCAAAAAAAGTATCAGAAATCGGGACACCTAAAATTAAAATTGGAATGACAAAAGAGATAACTGTAATATTTTTAAATCCTAAAAGCGCTAATACCGATATCATAAATCCTAAAAATAAAGCACCAGTATCTCCCATGAAAATTTTAGCAGGGTGAAAATTATAAAACAGAAATCCTAATATACTGGCCACTAAAATAAAACCAAATATAGCAACATATGAATCACCCATAATAATCGCCATTCCTGATATTGTAAATATGGCGATTGTTGATACGCCAGCAGCTAACCCATCAAGCCCATCAATTAAATTGATGGCATTTGTTATTCCAATAATCCATATAAGTGTTAAAGGAAAACTAAAATAACCAAATTCAATTATCCCACCAAATGGTAAGTTAATATACTCAACTTGAACTCCTCCCCATTTAATTACGATAAAAGCAGCAATAAGCTGACCAAACAACTTTTTTGAAGGAGATAATTGAAATCGATCATCTAAAGCTCCAGTTAAGACAATAATCAATGCTCCAATCATGATTGGCCACGTATCGTCACCAGCAGGTTGCATAATTATTATCCCAATGGAAAAACTAATAAATATTGCTAATCCTCCTAAACGAGGCATAATTTTATTATGAATTTTACGAGAATTAGGTGCGTCTGTTGCTCCAACTGCGACCGCAAATTTTTTAGCTAAGGGTGTCAGTAGTAAAGAGCTAATAAAACATAATACAATTACAATTACAAATTCAGTTTTAAAATCCAACATCTAATGGGACCTCCTTAAAAACAGCTTACCCGTTAATCTGTAAAAACATGTATGTTAAATAAATTCTGTTATTTATTAACGATAAGTGGATACCACACTGTACAAGAATAAGCGCCTACCCACATTCTGTAAAAAGGGTTAAAAAAATTTAGCACCATTTCCACCATATATGCCGTATAATTTCCAAATATAAACTCAATCATTGAAAAACATGAGTACATCGATGTCTCACACCAAATGTGCCATCCGTGAACGGGGTTCAGGGAAGCAAAAAGGCAAGTGACATTCGGTATTGGATTTTTTAAGAGCGTGTTTCAGTTGATTGACAGTCGAAGCAATTAGTCGAAACAACGCATTAAGTGGTCAAGAATATACTATTATTATTCAATTCAAACTCCATAATGGCTGGACAAAGTGGATAGGATTAAACTTCATGTTTTATCCTTGTCCATCGAATCATTTTTCCAATAGAAAAAAAGCTATTTAACAACACCTTTATCCATTGAAGGTCTTTTGATATTCAATCGATTAATAAACAGGCGAATGTAAAACATTTATAAAGAATATTGTAGGTCAATTCAGCATATCTGTTTCAAAGTATAGCATACATTAGATTGTTTCCCTTAAAAAAACATGAAATATAGTATGTAGACTTAAATTATCATTACTTAACCTATTCTTATTTCACCAAAAGTTAACCCTTATAGTCTCTTAATATTTGACGTCGCTGGGGGGATTAAAGTTTCATCGGAGAATGAATCAATTACATTTTTAGCAGTTGTACTAGCAATTTTTTGTAGCGAAATAACCTCAGATTTTAACTTATTTACTTCTTGAGAATAATTTAAAAATATATTTTCAATAGAAGAAACAATGTCATTATAATCCCAATTTTTATCTTTAACATTCCCGACTACTTCCTGATTTACAATAGAAGCAAAAGAATCAACTTTTGGATCGTAAGAAATAGCAACAAAAGGTGTAAAGCCTACACTTGCAAAAATCAGAGCATGTAAGCGCATACCTAATAATACATCCGAAGCTTTAATAATTGCCATTTTTTCTTGAATCGAACTATTATGGGGGGCTATAAAAACCTCTTGCTTCATCATTTCTTTTACTCTATTAGAAGTTTTCTGATCACGTTCCCCATGCATTGGTACTAATATTATTATATATCCCTTACCTGATAATTCATCTAATGCTAAAGCAATTTCATCCAGATAAGACAAATCATCTGACCAATCTCTAATTGATACTGTAATCGTCCGCTGACTAAAGTTCTTAGACTCCATCCAATCGCTACGGAAATTCGATGTATCAATTCCAATCACTGGATCTGGAACAATTTGAATGGGCTTAGTTACTCCAATCTTTTCTAACAGTTGTTTAGATTGAGAATCTCTTACGGTTAAAATCTTTGTTGATTGCAGAGTGTTTTTTATAATAAGTTGGTTTATTTTACTTTTAAAAGGACCCATCCCTTGTGCATAGACAAACACAGGTTTATTCAACCATTGTGCGATTTTCATTACTCCAGCATAATAAGGAATGCTCTTCCGTCCTGTTTTATCTTGAAGAAGACTTCCGCCACCACTAATAAGACAATCAGCATTTTTTAAAGCTTTTGTTATCTCTTTTATACTCCACCTTTTTACAGAATCAACATGATAAATTTCTTCCGTTTCTTTAGGGTTTTGTGATAAAACAACAATCTCTACTTGAGGGTCATACTCTTTTAACGAATGGATAATGGCATATAGAATCGCGTCATCACCAACATTGTCAAATCCATAATATCCAGATAACACTATTCTCACTACTGCCACCTCGCTTTTAATCGTTCCACTAAGCCTCTCCCTACCCACTTATACAGATAGACAAGGAAAAGTCCTATTATAAAACCAAAAACAATACTATAGAAGCTCCTTAGCAAAGATATAGATAAAGGTATATGAAAATGGGTGAATGTATTAACCATAGATAAAAATCCTATGACTGCCGGTATAAGGATAAACAAACTAGCTTTAGCACTTGTTTTCGTCACGTAAAGTGCAATAACAAAAAGAGGGAAACCGATTAAAAACTCTTTTGTTCTTGGACGCACATATAGAAATTGTTCTAGTAACTGCCTTGATTGCAGTTCTAAAGAACTTACCGAATCAGTATTTCCTGTTCTAGTGATGTAATAAAAAGCAATGATCGCAACTGATCCAAAAAATAACAAATGCCAATATTTAACCTCTAATTTCAACAAAGCTTTTATATTACCCCATAATGCGTAAATAACAGCAAATGCTATAGGTAATATATACACCAGTTTTACACCTGAGAAAGAATCTATACCTAGAATAAATTGATTTCCATTAAGCAACACAATGATAAACCATATACCTAGAAATGTAATACCAATTGCTTTTAAATACGATGTAAACAAGTAGCCTTTCGAATTCGTGCTTTTATCAATCAAAATCGCAAAAATAGGTGCAATAATAGCAAGTGCAAGTGCGAAAATCTTTAAAATGATACTTTGTTCCAAAACTACATATCCCAATGCAAGTAAAGATGAAAATGAGATTGTTACGAGCGTAAACCAACGTCTGTTAATAATTGTAGATGTTGCTAATCCAAAATACGCTATCGAACCAAGTAGCCCAATTACAAGCTGCCACTTAGAAATTTCAATCTTATTAAAAGGAATCGATTCTCCCATTGTATAAGATGATGCTAACCCTCCATCAATGGTGGTAATTACATCACTTAATTCGGTAATCGCTTCTTTAGGATTATCATTACTCATAGTAATAAATATGGCTCTTATATTCCTTTCTTTAACCGCTCTTATGATGCGTTCGGAACTAATTGAAAGGTTTTCACTTAGTACAGTCAGACTATGTAACCTAATTACATTTAAATCCATTGTATAGGCAGTTTCAATAAACCCTGCCTGTTTTTCGAACTCAATACTTAATAAGGAGAAACCCGCATCATTTAATTTAGTAGCAACACTCTTTACTTTTTTGACTTCAGGATAACCTGGTAATTCTTGATCAGAGAACAATATCTTATTTACATGTTCACTCTTTAGAGATATCAGGTCTGTTATCATTTTATTCAAATGAATCTCTTCGGAAACATTTGATAATATCGGTATAACATTAAACCCTGCATTTAAAATTGATTCTATACCTTTTTCATCATACCCAATAGCTGTAGAAGAAAGTTGTTCTTGTTGACCTGGGATGAATAAATAGTCGACACCAATAATCTCTACAGCACGTATACCTTTAAAGAGTTCACTTACTGTTTCTTCAAGTGGATATTCGTTATTTGCACGAATAAACAATCCCTCTTTGTTAAAAAATTCATCTAAAGGTTCATGTTGATTAACCACAATGTACTCGCGCATACGTGAAGAGCTTATTACCGTAATCTCTCCCCTACGCTCCAATGTTCTCAAGGTATCTGGTTCGACGCTAATCGATTGTATACCTGCCTCCGATAAATCGTTATAAACTTGATCTTGAGTGATAGATGGATCATTTACCATCCATTCATCAATCACATAATTTGGTAGGATAAGCTCATATATTTTGTTAGCCTCTTCAACATGAATTCGTTGATATACAGAAGGCATGGTTAATATTAATGCTAAAAGGAGTATTCCGGTTAAAGCTTTTTTCACGTACTACACCCCCTTACTTATATTAGGACCTGCTATTTTGATAACAAATTAATAAAAGGAATTCGTTTTACTATATCCTTATCAATTACCTTACATAATAAAAGTAAACTGAAATAAATGATCACACCACCAATAATTAAAGCTCCCACATATATTAGTGCAACAGTACGAGACAACTCCTCGACATTAACTACCAAGCTAGGGAACCCAATTAACACTCCCATAATCATCGAAGATACTAAAACAGTTGCTATTTTTTTTGAAAAATAATTAAATTTCGAGTGTTTCCATATGAAATAGGTATTTATAATAAATAACAGTAGGTAAACAATCGCTGTTGAAATGGCTGCCCCTATTAGCCCATATACATTCACCAGGATGATATTTAGGAATAGTTTTGACAAGACTCCACCTATAATGATCCAAGCAGCTAACTTGGCTTTATTCATCCCTTGAAGTATGCCTGTTCCTAATACTGTAAGTGATGTGAATAAGGAACTAAAAGAAATAATCGCTAATACATTACTGCCTTCTAAGTTAGTAAAAAGAGCAAAGTTTATTGGATATGTCAGCGCTACTAAACCTATAGCTGCTGGCCAGGAAATAACATCTGTAAGAAAATAGGTGTTTTCAATTAATTTTATGGTCCCTTTGTGGTCATTTTGTGTCAATTTAGCAGAGATAGATGGAACTAGTGGTAATACAATCGAGGTTGCAAATACAGTTACAATTTGAACTAATGTTAATCCTCTCCCATATATACCATACAAATAGTTAATGTCATCTTGTGTATTTCCAAATGATTTTAAACTTGTAGGAATGGAAATTGAATCAACTAAATTTAATAAAGCCATAGTGATGGCACCTATACTGATTGGAATAGATATTCTGAGTATCAATTTGCTCGTGTTAGCAAATTGTTGTGCATTAAAGGAAGAAGCTGCTTTCACTCGAATATTCGAGCGCATATACAAGATCCTTAAATAGACCAATGAAGCAACAGCACCTAAGGAAGAACCGATCATTATTCCTCCAGCCACGTCTTCATTACTATACAAATGATTAACCATATAAAAAGCAATGACGAGGATGATCCCAACACGCACAAACTGTTCAATTACTTGTGATATCGCAGTAGGTGTCATGATTCCATACCCCTGAAAGAATCCCCTATAAACGGCCATATATGGAGCAATTAGCAACGTGCACGATACGACAACAAGTGCTAGGCGTGTAGATGGTCCGCCAAGAACTTCAGCGACCTGACCAGAAAATGAGTACAATAAAATAAAAAAAGACACACCAAATAGTGTGGCCAAAATCCCGGATGTTAAAAAAATATTCCTGATTTGCTCTGGGTCTTCTTTTGCCCTTGCTTCTGCTATCAGCTTTGAAATCGAGATAGGTATTCCCGCTACGGATAAGGTAAGAGCAACCATATACACAGGATAAACTAACGTAAAAATCCCGAGAACTTCATCGCCTGCTATATTTTGTAGAGGTATTCTAAACATGCTCCCCAATATCTTTGACACTAAAGCAGCCATAGATAGAATTAAGGTACTCATTATGAATTTGTTTTTCATGATTTTTTAAGTACCTTTCGTGAAAGTATAACCATTGCAAATTTCGGCAGAACTAACATCCTTCTCCACCTTGAAGGCTGTTTTACAAGTCGATAAAACCATTCTACATTTAATTTTCGCCAAATTTCAGGTGCTCTATTAACATTTCCTGAAAAAACATCAAAACTTCCACCCACTCCGATAAAAATGCCTTTATCAAAATGATCAAGATGATTACTTATCCATTGCTCCTGTCGCGGAAAGCCAAGTGCTACAAATACCAAATCTGGTTGAGTTTTTTTTATGTTCTGCACTACACTTGGATCCTTCCAATCGAAGAAACCATTTTGATGCCCGGCGACGTTGATTCCTGGATACTTTTTCTTTACCACCTCTACTGTATCTTGTAAAACTCGTTGAGATGCTCCTAGCAAGTATATGCTATAGTTTTTCTTATTGGATACATGAAATAAGTCAATCATAATATCGTATCCACAAACTCTTTCCGGTAGGGGATTACCTATTATTTTTGCTGCTTTCACAATCCCTATTCCATCTGCCGTTATATAATTGGCTTTATGTAAACACTTTTTATATTCATCGCTTTGGTGAGCGTGCATTACAATCTCTGGGTTTGCAGTTACAACAAACGATTTCTCTTGTTTGTCTATATGACTTTGAAGCATCTCAACGAATTGTTTCCTAGTAGTTTTTATAAAAGGAATTTCTAATATGGGAATAAACTTTAATGTCATCATTATTCTCCTCATTACATTAAGGGTAAAATATCTTTTTCATACTATACCATATAAAAAGGACACTGTGCCTCCCACCCTCTCACAGTCCCCCTCTTTTATAAGTGATATTACTTATTCTGCAATTGGAAGACCTTCGATGCTCGTTACAAGTAGACCTTCCCATACCCAAATGCTTCTGGTATTTCTTATGTTCCAGTTGTACTCAGAAGTGTTCATTTGTATTAAAAATCATGGAAATACAATAACTGATCTACTTTCTTCTCTATAGCTCTAATTATCTCGTCAACCAACCATTTTCCGGATAAACCTTCATTAGAGTGCCAATCATTCGTATACACATACACACAAACATCTGAAAGAAATGAAACAAAGGTCGCTCTCTCTAAATACTTCTTCTCAAGCCCTTTAATGCCCTGTTCAGTAGTAAGGTATTTCTCGAAATATTCATCATGATATTTATCTAAATAAGTATCTACTTGGTTTCCAATGTTATTCTTAACTGTTTTAATCGTATTCTCTAGTTCTTGAACATCCTTGAAGGATTCCCACTTTAATAAGCGATGGAGAATAAGTTTTAGTTGTGTGATTAACTCTCTTTGATAGATTACACTTAATAATAATTCTTCTCTATAAAGCTTATATGTATGATAAATAAATTTTTTTCGTTCTACTGAAGAAGTCAGTGATTTTATAACAGATTCATACGTATAATCGTTTGAAATGTAATCGAGCATTAATAATACTTCTTCTTTAGCTATTTCTTTCTTATTTTGAATGTCTCTACTTACATTTCGTCCTTCATTTGATTTTTTGTCTCTTGATAAGAAAAACATCTTCATCACCCACAAATAAAGATTTCATTACAATGATTATATAACATATAACGTCTAAAATAGGTTTTACTCAAAAAAAAATCGCTATATTACCTAAAAGGGTAATATAGCGACAAACCTACATTATATTGACTCATGTGAAAAGTTGCTTTGAAGTTCTGCGCCTTTTTCCCTAAAATCTTTTTGTTCCTTTTTAGACATTGCTTTATATTCTTTTAAAAAAGATTCATATTTAGGCATTACTTCTTCAATTTTACCATATTCCTTTACTTTTCCGAACTCAAGCCATAAAGCCTTTTCACAGAATTGTTTCATTTGACCCACTGAATGACTAATAAAGAATATCGTTTTTCCTTTCTCCTTAAATTCATTCATTTTGTCTAAGCATTTTTCAGCGAACGCTTTATCCCCCACTGATAGTGCCTCATCAATGACTAAAACATCTGGATTGATTGTCACTGATATGGCAAAACCGAGACGAGATTTCATGCCGCTGGAATAACTTTTTACAGGCTGATCAATAAATTTTCCCAAGTCTGCAAAATCAATGATTTCTGGCTCAAGTTCTTTAATTTGATTTCTCGTAAAGCCAAGCATCAAACATTTTAATTCTATATTTTCTCGTCCAGATAAATTATTATTTAAACCCGATTGGACGGCAATGAGTGCTGTCTGTCCCTGCACTTCTACTTCACCATATGTTGGTGGTACAATCCCTGCGATGATATTGGAAAGAGTCGATTTGCCCGATCCATTTACTCCAATAAAACCGATGACATCACCTTTTTCAGCTTCGAAACTTAATCCTCTAAGTGCATAAAATTCTTCACCAAAACTTTTTGGTAATACTAGATCAAGAATTTTTTCAGATTGTTTACTGTAGAGCTTATATCGTTTTGCAACATTTTTTACAATTACTGATTTCTCCATTTTTTCCACACCCTATTTTATAAGTAGTCGATTAAATGATCTCTAAATTTCAAATGCAAAATCGAACCTACCCATAAAAGAATAAAAATTAATGTCCAAAAATAAAGCGTATACTCCCACTGTTCAATAAAATACCAATTATGATTAAAAAATGCAGCCCTATAACCTTCAATTAGATAATATAATGGGTTAATTTTCATTATCGTTTGAACAAATACTGGTGAGTCGAAAGATATCCAAAGAATCGGTGATAAGTAAATAAGCATTTTTAAAATGGATTGAACGATCATTTGAACATCTCGAATAATTGTCGAGAGTGTTGAGGTAATTAAATTAATCGAAAAAACTAACATGACCGTTGCAAATAAAAAATAAGGAAGCTGTAGGTAATAAATAGATATTGGAGATCCAGTCAACTGAAAAATGCATATCGCTATTCCTAACAAGAAAAAATGTGGATATAGCTTAGAAAGTAAAACATAACTAGGTATAGCACTAGTCGGGAAGCTCATTTTAGCAATCATTCTTAGTCGAGTATAAATAGATTTTGACCCATGAAGAAGTGCCGGATTAACAAAAAACCAAAGGATCATACCCGCAAGCAACCAATGAAAAAAGGGCACACCATTAACATCGGCTCTCTTCATAATATAGCCAAAAACAAACCAATAAACAGCCAATTGAATTGCTGGAGTAATTAACTCCCAAGCTAATCCTAAATAACTGTTCTTATTCGTACTTTTTATGTCATATAGAGCAAGCCTTTGTATCAAATAAAAACTGTTCACTTGCTCTTTCATTACTTTTATTATTGCTTTCATTGGTCCCATCCTATCACTAACGTTTGGAAGGTGAACGAGTGAAAAAAACTTCATTTACTGCTCGTTCAGTAGCCTTTCCATTTTCCCAAGCGCAATATTTATCATAATAAAACACTTTCTTCTTACATCTATAGGCTTTTATATAAATCATGGCCATTTACAATCTACACTCTGTCATGAGTTCAGAAATACCTTAAACAAAGTATACAAATGGTTAATTGTAAAATCAAATGCAACACAATAAAATAGAATAGTCATAGGAAACCGTATATTATTACTGTTGTCAAAAGCCATTAATTACAGGTAAGGTTTTAACTAAGACTTAGGCTCATTCTACCACACCCGCACGCTCGTTTAAATCATTCTCTGATTTATCAAGAAAAGGACAACTGATTTACACTCACTCTGATGAGAATATTGTGCGAGTAGAAACCTGGATTCAGTCAGCTATCATGGAAAATTACAAACGATCAGACACCGAAAATTCTCACTTATCCCTAAAGCGGTGCGGTTTCACTAAGTACTGAATTTAATAGAGCAATTTACAAATGTATACAAATATCGAATGCAAATGTATCCCCATCACACACATGACATAATCATCAAAAAATAAGAATGCTTCAAAGAGATTCTTAAAGCATTCGATATCGTTTCTTATCTAATATTTCTTAAAAACCTTTTCCACTACCCGACGAGAAGATTCTCCTGATTCCAAGTAGCAAAACTTTTTGTGAAAATCAGTAAAAGAACTTGGCAGTTTGAAGTTATTCTCCTCCAAGATCTGTATCTCATCAAGAACCTGTTCAGTTGTTCTAACCAATGGTCCCGGTGCACTTTTCTCAAAATCAATATAAAACCCTCTCAGCTTATCACGATAGTTTTCAATATCGTAAACATAAAAAATCATAGGACGTTTTAAATTCGCATAATCAAAGAAAACAGATGAATAATCTGTGATTAATAAGTCCGAAGCAAGATATAATTCACGAATATCCTCGTGATTTGAGAAATCAAATGCGAACCCTTCATAAGCTGTCAGGTCAAGGTTCTCTGCAACTAAATAGTGCATTCTTAAAATAACCACATATGATTCGCCTAATTGTTGTTTCAACAGGTTCAGATCAAGGTCCAGGTCAAATTTATACTTCCCCACACCATAAAATTGATCATCTCTCCAAGTTGGGGCATAAAGGATAACCTTTTTATGTGAAGGAATCCTAAGTCGACTTTTCAGTTTTTCAACCGTTTCTTTGTCATTACAATTATAAAGGTAGTCATTTCTAGGATACCCTGATTCAATCATTTTTTTATCAAATTGAAAAGCACTGCTAAAAATTTCAGATGAGTATTTATTAGGTGACACAAGAAAATCCCAATTCCTAGATTCTTTATGGAACTCTCTTTTATACTCTTCCGTAGTTGTTCCCGGCATAAAAACCTCATCCATGTCAGCAGCTAGTTTCTTAAGTGGTGTACCATGCCATGTTTGTAAATAAATAGTATTTTTAGGTTTTGGTATCCACAGCGGCATACGGCTATTGGTTACCCAGTATTTTGCCCTAGCGGTTAAAAACAGCCATTTACCTGAGAACCTATTTACAACGTCAATATCCTCATCCTCAAAGTTGTGCGAATACTTCCTATCTACACTCCAATACATTTTATACTCGGGATTGTTTTCTTTTAAATATTCATAAATGGCCCTCGGATTACAGCTGTATTGTTTTCCTAAGAAGCTTTCAAACATAATTAGTTTTTTGTTTGATGGAAATAATCCTATTATACTAAAAGCATTTTTATAGAGCGCTTGAGTCACTTTATGACGCTTAAGTTTAAGAAGGAATTTCTTTAACTCACGTATAGATTGGACACCTAATATAGAATTTTTAAGGGATCTATTTAATATTGGTTTTAAATCCATGCTGCGGTCTCCCTCTATGGTTTTCCCCATATTAAAAATGCCCTTGTTTAATATGGCGGATAATCTCGCGTCACACACTACAGGAACAAGAAATATCTTGCTGAACTCCTCAAAAAAATCTCTAAGTTTAAACCGAATAAAAGAAACCTTTTAAAAAAGTTGAAGATAATCTAAAGGAAATAGATACACTTCAACAATTAGTTCTCTATCCATTTTATACTGTCAATAAATCTTTTTTAATTTGAGTTGTAGAAATTCCAATGGTACGGGGTAAATAAACTACTTCACAATAGTCTTTAAGAAAGTCAAACTCACCTTTCCAATCATCACCCATAACAAAAACATCTATATCATGCTTTTGAACATCCTGTATTTTTTGTTCCCATGTATTTTCAGGGATGACCTCATCAACATATCGAATAGCCTCCAAGATCATTTTTCTATTATCAAAGCTATGATAGGCTTTTTTATTTTTTATGGCATTAAATTCATCAGTTGAAATTGCAACTACAACGTAGTCTCCTAATTCTTTCGCTCGTTTTAAAAGATTAATATGTCCCCAATGTAATAGATCAAAGGTTCCGTAAGTTAATATTTTTTTCATATCAGATTCTCTCCTTTGCAGATAGATCTAGTGTTTAGATACTACCCAGTTTTGTTTATCCAAACTTTACAGGCTCTTCGCCATTAAGAATGAATTTTATAGAAAAAGGTGTTTTCTCTTTTTCTATAATCTTAACACCGGACAGGGAAATGAGTTCGGTAGCGAGCGAAGTATGGCTCCAAACGGTTACTCATTTCTTTTTATTTGAACGCAAAATCCAAGTTTCCAGAATTAATAATTCATGGCAACCATGGGTCCGCAATATGAAAGGTGTTTCGATATCTTCAATTGGTAATAACATACTGATCCCCCACCAATTCTACTAGTTTAGAAACAGTAGGGTCATCATTCTAGAGCACATTACAATCTGTTTAAGATACCTTTACTTTTGAATGGTACAGTTAAAGACTACTGTTTCTTGGTATTCTAAAAAATATACCCACTCATTATAATACTTTTAACATAAAATTTCAATTCAAACTTCACTTTGAACCTATTGGAAAATCAGGCAAGCACAGAAACTTCTACCATCATAACACCGTAAAAATAAGCTTTCATGGACATTTTTAAGAGAGCACAGTGCATTTTCAGACCAATACTAAGTATATTGTTATTTAGTATTTTTCTAAATTGTAGTTTTTGTAGTTACTTCGTTAATTACATGCTTGAACCTTTCAGATTTTTGAACTAGATATCCTCAACTACTATGAAAATACTATTATTTTATTATTTGTTATCAATTTTTTCGGACCGTCTGTTACTTCACAACTAACAGACGGAGTAGAGTTTTCCATACTTAGGTTAATATTGAGAACAGTCCTTTTTATTTACTTTTTCTCTTCATTACCATATTTGCCCGCTAATATCTCAATTTCTTCATCAAGTAATTAACAAAGTTTTCAGCAGATTTACCTTTGGAATATTTGTTCCAGGTCTCACTAAATTGATTGATACGATCTGAACTATAGGTATGTTCAATCTCTTTAATTTTTATAATTAGTGACTCTGTATCAACTACCACAGGACCAGGTACTAGTTCTTCATAATTTGTCCAAATACCGCGTTCCTTTTTATATTCATCTAGATCATACGCAAAGAAAATCATAGGTTTTTCCAATAGACAATACTCGAATGGTATAGAAGAATAATCAGTTATAAGCGTATCAGCAACCTGTAAAAGCTCATTAACATCATATGTTCCATCAATCACCAAAAATGAATTGTTTGACTGATCAGGTAAGATAACTGATTGTTTAGTTACAGGGTGACATTTAATAATAAAAAGATACTCATCCCCTAATTCTCTTTGTATAAAGGGAATATCTAAGTTAATTTTATGGTCACTATGATCTCTGAATGTTGGAGCATATAAAATGATTTTTTTATCTATAGATTGAGGATACTTTCGAAAAAAAGATGCACGAATTTCCTCTTTTTCAACTGCTGAATAAAACAAATCCGTTCTTGGTATCCCCGTTCTTAAGAAAACATCCTTCTTTAAACCAAACGCTCTTTTGAAGACGGATGCCATTTCATCAGACCCTACTAAAATCTTGTCAAACCGCCTATACACATGGTGAAATCTCTTAATTGAATTTTTTGAGCGAGTAAATGTGTTATTTGCTTCTAAGCCAAAGCTTTTAATCGCACCAGCAGCATGCCATATTTGTATGCATTCAGCCTTTTCGTTAAAATTTGTTACAGCTAAAAACGGAAAATAATTGTCCACAATGACAATTTTTGATGTAGCTAAGTGGTAGATTCTCTTGAAAAATTGACGCTTATCCTCCAATGAAATTAATTGGATTCTGTTATCTTTAAAGTGTTGTAACCTTTTAAAAGATGCCTTATTACATATTAAAATTACTTGCATGCTATCATTGCGTTTTTGCAATTCTTTTGTAATATAATACGCATTTTGTCTGAAGGTTACATACATAACAATCTTTCTTTGTAAGGGCAAGAAGTTATATACTGTGAATACAAACTTAAATACAAACAAATAAATCGTCTTTATGACATCGTTAATCATGCGTTTGTCCCAATCAGCAAATCTTTTTTAATCATAGTGGTTGAAACGCCATTCGTTCGATCTAAATACACAACTTCACAATATTCTTTAAGGAAATCAAATTCACCTTTCCAGTCATCACCCATTACAAAAATATCAACATCATTTTTTATAACATCTTCAACCTTTTGTTCCCACTTGTTTTCCGGTATTACTTTATCCACATATTGAATCGATTCAAGTATGAATTTACGATTTTCATATGAATGATAAGCTTCCTTATGCTTAAGCTGATTAAACTCATCCGTAGAAAGAGCGACAATTAGTTCATCACCTAAGTCTTTTGCTCTTTTAAGCAAATTGATATGTCCCCAATGTAGTAAATCATATGTGCCATATGTGAGGACAGTTGTAGTCTTCTTCATATTGTTCACCTCATTGACTTTTTTAATAGCTTCGCAACGTTGCCTTTGACTATTATTTACAAGAACTTATATTAAAGTTCATTAATAAAATAGACTGTAAACTTAATATGCCCGTATATACTTTAGACGTTCCAAGGTAGAAATAGTTACTATCCTATTTTTTCCTGGATCTACACAATATTAACCACTACAAATTTCACGTCTATTGATTAACCAAATAGACGATAAAAGATTTCAGATCGTTCATTTTCCCACGCTAACGGGTGGGTTTAATTCAAGAAATATCAACAAAAAAGACTGGAACGACAAGGAGCCAGCCACTTTTTTCTTCACTTGATCAACGTCCATTTCATCAAAGCCCAGGCGATTATTCCTGTAAATAGTTGAGAGCATACTGCGTTTTTTGAGTTTGAAAACAGTATTACAGTAAATTGAATAAGATTTGTCTAAGAGATTATTAATCTGAAAATGAAAAAGAGTCACGTAATTATTATACGTGACTCCGACTGTAAACAAAATAGCTTTTTTCTTCATTTGAATACTGTATCAGCAATTCTTTTTGAGGCAATTCCTTGTTCCCAATTACAGAAACGTTCATAAAATTCGTCATATTTCTCTTTATATTGTTCCTGCACTTTATTGATGTTTTTAATGGAATAAATAATTTCATCATTTGTAAAAACTAATGGCCCCGGAAGTTCTGATTCCATATCGATGTAGAAACCACGTAAAGTATCGCGATATTTTTCTAAATCATAAGTGAAGAACAAGATTGGACGTTTTAAGTTTGCAAAGTCAAAGAATACAGATGAGTAGTCGGTAATAAGCATATCCGAAATTAAATACAGTTCAGCAATATCATCATATTTAGAAACGTTAAAAACAAATCCTTCGTATCCTTCTGTATCAAGCTGATCTGCGATAAAGTAATGGGTACGAAGAAGCACCACATATTCATCGCCTAACTCTCTTTGTAGTCGTTCTAAATCAAAACGCAATGTAAACTTATATTGACCGGGTTTATAAAATTCATCATCTCTCCACGTTGGTGCATATAAGATAACCTTTTTGTCTAAAGGTATATTTAATTGTTTCTTATATTTCTCCATTAATAGCTGTTTGTTAGGGCTATGTAAAATATCGTTTCGGGGATAGCCATATTCAAACATATGCTTTTCAAATTTAAACGCTCGACTAAAAATCTCACTAGAATACGAATTAGCAGAAATTAAGTAGTCCCAGCGTCGAGACTGCATATAAAAATCTGATTTATAATTAGGATTTGCGGAATGAATTTCATTCATGTCAAATACTAATCGTTTTAATGGAGTTCCGTGCCAAGTTTGTAGATAGACGTTTCCTTCTCGCTTATTTAATACTTTGGGAATACGGGAGTTGGATACCCAATATTTTGCGCGAGCCATATAATAATAATAGGCAAATGAAAACCGTTTCACTTGTTTAGCGTCACCTGGAATATTTTTACCAGGCTGCCCGAAAATCCAGATGTATTTAAAATCTTTTTTTTCCTTTACAAGGTATTCGTATATATTTTTAGGACTATCTGAGTAATTTTTCCCTAAAAAACTTTCAAATACAATTGTTTTTTTCTGCATTGGTAACTTTGTTAAAACATGTTTGTATAACGTTTGATATGCTTTTTGACGGCCTTTTAGTGAATGTCTTGCAATCCTCAAAAATTTATGTAACTTAAGAAGTATACTTAACTGTTTTCCATTTTTATTCTTAATGGCTTTAAGTTCTTTTTTTATAAGGTAGTTTCCTCTTATAGAGACTGAATGAGTATCTATAAATTTTACAACGGTTGATAATTCGGCTATTACTTGTTCGCGAATATTTTCTTGTTCAAGAATGGAGAGAAGATAATTATCATAATAAGATGCGAATTGTTTGCAAATAAATTTTAATATTATAGGATTTTCTATAAAATTTACTGATAAATCGTTAAAGCGTACAACGTATTCTCTAACTTTAACAACATCATCACTTTGAGATAAAGACTTTGGAGAATCGGGATCTATTCGCCATTGTTTTTTATACATCCATCCAGTGATAGATGGAACAGATTTCAGGTGTTCTAGAAGAGGTAATAAAAAAGTTAAATCGCTATAAATTTGATATTTTTCATTAAATCTTAAGTTAAACTTTTCAATCAACTCACGTTTAAAAAGTTTATTTAAAACTGATTCATTTTGAAACATAAGGTCAGAGTCAGTATAATTTATACTATGTTCAACCGGTAATGTTAAATTAACCGTTTCTCTTTTTTGGTTAAAAACACCAAAAATAACATCATGATGTTCAATATTGCTGATAAGAAGTTTTAGGGCGCATTGGTCCAATGTATCATCGCTATCTAAGAAATAAATATAGTCTCCAGTAGCGGAATCTAACCCAATATTTCGAGCATATGCAACACCAAAATTTCCTTTTAGGTCAATGCATTTAATACGCTTATCTTGTTTTTCGTATTCTCTAATAATAGATAAACTGTCATCTGTTGATCCATCATTGATTACAACGGCTTCCCAGTTTGAATAAGTTTGATTAATTAAAGAATTGATACTATTTTTTAAATATATTTCTGTATTGTAGACAGGAATAATAACTGATATTTTTTTCACAATTCCACACCTTTTAATATTATATTGAGTCTATATTTTTGACATAAAGAAGTTAAGTTTTGTGCTATTAAATAATTTGAATTTAAACATCTTACAAAATGTTCGTTTGATATGGATCCTATGCTGGAATCACTTTCTAGTCAAGAAGCCAACTTTTATAAATATTCAGCTGTCACAAAGGATATCATACCCACTTTTCCATGTAAAACGATAAATATAGCGATAAACCACTCCATAATGATACGTATATTCACGATATCGTTATGAAAATTTTGTTTTTGTATCTGAAGTAATTCACGGCTTTTCATGTAAAGTATTCGTTTTCACCTACCGTAAACCCAAATGGCAATTTTTTAAATAAAAATACCCCCAAAGCTTGCAGGCTTGGGGGTATCTCATATAACTCAAAAAAATTTCACCTACTCAAAATCTTCGACCAAAACCCTTTTGGCTTAATCTCAATAGGTGGATTCAGGTTCAATGGTTTCCCATTTAAAAGGTTCGCAGCGTTTTCAATCACTTGCAAATCGTGATTGTAGGTAGAATTTAATACCTTTAATGCTCGTTTCATGGCAAAACCTCGATGGTTAATATCATGAGCGTCTGATGCAACAAAATGAGATAACTGGTGTTCTAATAGCTCTATCGAAAATTTTTGAACTTTCTTTCCAAAGTCACCCGCTACGCTAGCAGCAGTTACCTGTGAAAGTGCTCCTTGATTGATAAGGCGGAACAATTTGTCTGGATTCTCCATAATAGATGAATTTCGTTCTGGATGAGCAATGATCGGAACAAGCCCATCTACTAGCATTTCATACACAACGCGTTCAGTATAAGCAGGGACCTGACTTGATGGTAGTTCGACCAATACATAGTTAGTCGTTCCCGCTAGACAAAGTATTTCATCGTTTTGAAAGTCCTCCACAATTTCTCCATAGATGCGCACTTCTTGACCAGGATGAATCTTTATTGGTAATTCCCTTTCAAGAATGATGGAATTTAATTCACCTACATAAGAAAGAACATCTACTTTATCATTAATATACTTTCGATTTCGATGATGTGGAGTTGCAATGATATCTGTAATCCCATCCTCTATCGCTTTCTCGAGCATATCAAGTGTATCGGATTGTTGCTGTGGACCGTCATCAATACCCGCTAGTATATGGCAATGAATATCAATCATACAAGGTCAGCTCCGTTTTCAGCTATTTCCATAGTAATAATACTCATCGTTACTTTGCATTTTCTTATCATTTAAAATTACGCCTAAAATCTTTGCTTTCGCAGTAGTCATGAGATCTTTTGCTTTCAACACTTTGTCTTTATCAGCAATTCGTGAGCGGACGACTAAAATAGTACCATCACATTGATGAGATAAAACTTGTGCATCAGTAACGGCTAATACCGGTGGTGTATCAAAAATGATTAGATCGTATAAATTTTGTGCAGAATCGAAAAAACGCTTCATTACTCGAGATGATAATAACTCAGATGGATTTGGTGGGATAGGTCCCGATGATAGGACATCCAATTTTTCAATATCCGTTTTATTAACTGCTTGCTCTAAAGTGGATTGTCTTGTTAATACACTCGTTAATCCAGTTGTATTTAATATATTAAAGGTAAAGTGCATGGTTGGTTTTCTCATGTCTGCGTCAACCAAGAGAACTCTCTTCCCTTGTTGAGCAAAAACGATTGCCAAGTTTGCTGCAGTTGTGGACTTACCTTCACCTGGACTAGATGAAGTCACTGTGATCGTACGAATATCGTGTTCAATTGCAGAAAATTGTATGTTCGTTCGAATCGTTCTATATTGTTCAGCAGCAACTGATTTTGGGTTGTATTGTACAATTAGATTTCTTTTTTTTCCATCAATATTTTTTTTAGCTTTACCCGCCATATCGCTCGCTCCTTACTTTCATAGTACGTGAACCAGTTAGATTTTTATCAGGAAGATTTGTTATTTGACCAACTACTCCCAAGATAGGTAAATCTAGAACTTTTTCAACATCTTGTTCTGTCTTAATTGTATTGTCTAAGTATTCTAATAGGAAAGCAATCCCTACTCCAACCATTAAACCAACAACTAAAGCGATGGCTATGTTTAGCAGTGGTTGCGGGCTAACAGGTGATTGATCAGACGATATGACTGCAGGTGCTAATACACTCACATTATCTACACCATTCATCAATTCAACTATTTCCTCTTGAAAAACAGCTACTGTTTTATTTGCAATATCAGCAGCAACATAAGGATCGGGGTCTTGAACAGATAAGTTTACGACTTGAGAATCTCGTTCCGCTTGAACTGTGATTATTCCTTTTAACTGAGAGGTTGTATATGTTCCACCTAACTGTTCTGATACTTTATCAAGGATTACTGGACTCTTAATAATGTCGTTATAAGTACTTATTAATTGTAAATTTGCTTGTATATCTGAGACATTTAAGTTTGGCTGATCACTTTGTTCCTGATTTACTAGAAGCTGAGTAGAGGCTTGATACATTGGTGTGATAACATAATAGGAAATGATCGCACTGGCTGAAATCGCGATTAACGTAACTATGATGATCATCAGCATTCTTTTCTTTAATGTACCAAATAACTCTTTTAAGCTTATTGTTTCTTCCATACGGATAGTTCCTCCTGACATAGATGAAAATAACCATTGCATTATACCATAAAGTCTCTAAAGAAAACTTACCTTTTTCAAATTCCGGAATTCTTTTACATCACATCTACCATTTTTTAAAACTATCTTATATAATAAAAATATGCTATACCATGTAACTATTTATATCATTTATAAAGGGAGTTTTATCCTGCATGATTAAAAAATTTTTGATTGTATCATGTCTCATACTTACTGTGTTTATTGTTTTTTCAGGGCAGCGTGCTTGGGTCAACTCTCAAGAAGCGATTCATCAATCATCAACTACTAATGACCTGGACACAGTATCAGAGTCAGATGAAACAAATGATAGCAATCTAGACACAGAAAAAAATGACAGTTTTGTAACGCTTATCGCAAACCAACCAGAGAAAGCACAGAAAATGTGGTTGGAGAATCAACAAAATGATCAACCGGTCGATATAACTTTAGTAGCATCTGAATCCGCCTTATCCTCCAGTCAAAACTGGACAACAATTCTAGAGGAGGAACTAACATCCCTTTATAATGGAGTGAAGTTGAATTTCACTGTTATTCAACATCCAGATGAAGGAACTTCCCAAGATTGGTTTGAAGCCTTTGAAGAAGGAACGTATGATTTTGATGATCAAGAGATTGTGTTATACGAGCTTCCTACGCTAAGGGATAATGGAGTTCTCTCAACGGACGATCAAGTAGTTTACATGAATGGTTTCCTTGAAGAATTTCAATCACTTCTTCCTGAATCGAACCTATTTGTTCTTCCCTCTCAACCCATTTATCAAGCGACTGTTTACCCTGAGCAAGTTAAAGCAGTTAGGGATGCAGTAGAAGATTTTGGTTTTACTTATTTAGACCATTGGACAGAATGGCCTTCGTCAGATAATATGGAATTGGAAGACTATTTAACGGAAGATAAGGACCCTAACAGTCTAGGTCACACAACCTGGGGAACATATCTAGTAAACTATTTTTCAGCTAATTAACCATTTAGGAGAGTGAAAATTCACATGAAAAAAACGATGTTTGCAGTAGCTGCCACAGCTGCCCTTTCAGCATTTGGCTTTGTTTCTGAAGCAGAAGCAAGTTCAAGTTCACACAAAGTAAGTTCAGGTGATTCGTTATGGAAGATTGCGAATAAGTATAATACGACTGTCGATAATTTAAAGACTCTCAATAATCTTTCTTCAGATATGATTTTTCCAAATCAAGTACTTACAGTTTCAGGTAGTTCAACAACACCAACAGCTCCAAGTGAGGGTACATATACTGTAAAATCTGGTGACACGTTAGGTGCAATCGCTCAAAACAACAACATGACATTGTCTAAATTGATGGAATTAAATAATCTATCTGGTCATTTAATTTTTCCAGGACAAAAACTAAAATTAAGTGGAGAGGCTCAGGATACCACACCAGCTCCAAATCCTGCACCTCCAGCTTCTGAACCGAGTAATCCTTCAACAACATACACTGTTCAATCAGGCGATACACTTGGTAAGATTGCACTAAACAACAAAGTGACCGTGGCAAATTTAAAATCTTGGAATAATCTTTCATCAGATCTTATTTATGTTGGTCAATCACTCGTTATTAAGGGTGGAGAGAGTGGAAGTCCTTCTACACCACCTGATAGTCCGTCTACACCACCTGATAATGGTTCTCCAAGTACAAGTGATATTATCGACATCGCTAAAGGTCAACTAGGAGTTCCATATGAATGGGGCGGTTCAACACCCGCTGGATTTGATTGTAGTGGATTTATCTATTATGTATTGAAAGAAGCAGGAGTAGATATTTCGAGAACTAGTGCTTCAGGATACTATGATCGCTCTTTTAATGTAGATACCCCTAAAGTAGGAGATTTAGTATTCTTTGAAAATACGTATAAAGCTGGAATTTCACACGTAGGATTTTACATTGGAAACAACGAATTTATTCATGCGGGTGATAGTGGTGTCCAAATCACTAGTTTAGATAACCCGTATTGGAAATCACACTTTGAAAGCTTTAAGCGTTTATACTAAGTGAATAGTTTAAGAGAGGTTACCAAAATGGTACCTCTCTTTTTGATTATTATGGGGAAATACTCTTCTTCATACCCAATTTACTCTTCATCTTCAAAATCACTTCACTAATTTATTCCTATCTAAGGTATTTAAAAAAACACTTACTCCCCGTTAGAGGATTTTACTCTTCATCATCCTTTTGCAACTCAATTTAACCACTTCCCCATCCTTTGATAAGTGGTTAAATATTTTGGCATAGGAGGCATCAGTGGGCCGCCTCCTCTGTTTTAAATTGTTCAGTTAGTGACATGAACTGTTCACGATCTCCTTCTAAAAGAGCTTTGTCGATTAAACGGTGCAAGTTTTCTTTTTCAAAGTGTAAAACTTCTTGACTACTTTTTTCTGAATTATCACCCGATTTGACATCTTGAACGTGAAACGACGTAATCGACTGAAGGTGGTCCAGTAAATCAGAAATTTGAAGCAATTGAAACAATCGCACCCGAAAAATTTTTGTTCCTCGTTGGAATACAAAAATATCGGTTAGGTTTTCAATTTGCGTCGTTTGGATGTTGATCCTAATCTCGTTGGATTCTACAGGGATAAACTGATACACTTCATTTTCTTTTATGATGGAGAAATATTGATACGCAAATACGAGCTTAAGGTCATTTCCTTCTTGCAGTGTGTAAAAAGGCTTCATCATCTTAATATTCAGCAACACAATCCCCTCCTCCTGATTAAATTTCTAATTAAAAATTCAGTTATTTTAATCTGTTATCATACATTTTATGAAAAAGATAAAGAGAAAATACTTACCAGATTGTATATGGTGTGATTTGCAGCAGCAATCATATGGTATTTAGTTTAAAGTTAATACTTTGCTTTGGTGCCTGTCCCCTTTCTACCGTAAAGTCCATTCATTCTTTATAAAGAAAAAGCCACTTCCCATATGAGGAAAGTGGCTTTTTATGCTCACATATTATTTAGTTAAGAATTTTAACTTTAACTTCTTTGACGCCCCAGCTAAGTGCTGCGTCTTGAGAAGGAACGAATACATCTATTTTGTTGCCTTTGATTGCTCCACCAGTGTCTCCAGCAATTGCTTCTCCGTATCCTTCAACCCAGACGCGAGATCCAAGTGGAATGACGCTTGGGTCTACTGAGATTACTTTTTGGTTCGGGTTATCACGAAGGTCAATACCTGTTGCTGTTATACCTGAACATCCTGCACAGGATGCAGTGTATGCTGTTGCTGAAACCGTAAATTCTTGAGTTGCTTCAGATGATGGTTGTTCGCCACCAGTTCCTTCTACGCCTTCAAGAGATTGTGTAGTTCCTGCATCTTGCACTGGTGCTTCTTCTACTGGCTCAGCTGATGCTTCTTCTACTGACTCAACTGATGCTGAAGATTGTTCAGCTGTTGGTGCTTTTTCACCGCTTACTACTAGTTTATCACCTGGAAAGATAAGATCGCTTGATAAGCCATTATTGTCCATAAGCTCATCCAATGATATATCGTGAGCATGTGAGATTGAGCTTAGCGTATCTCCACTTACAACAGTGTATGTTTCTTCTTTATTGATAATTTTTAATTCTTGATCTGGATATATAATTGTAGATGATAGGTCATTCCAATCCGTAAGATCTTGAACTGTGACATTTGTGGTTTGAGAAATCCCCCACAACGTTTCTCCTTCATCTACTGTGTAAGAAGATGATGCTAATGCTACTTGACCTACCAATCCGGCAGTCAACGCTGCGATTCCAGTTAGTGCAACGATTTGTTTTTTCATAAAATGAAGCCCTCCTTTTCACTAACTAGACATAGCATATCATCTATAAATTTCAAAAGGATGTCATGACCATTAGAGAAGTTTAACAATTAGATTACATGATTACGTGTATCTCACTCGTTGACATATGTCCGTGTGAAAACTATACTTGAGACTACCTTTATAAAGAATGTTTCATAATTTCAGTAAATTACGATATAAATAGAGGAGTTGAATTGCAATGGGGCGAGTTATAAATTTTTCTGCAGGACCTTCTGCTCTGCCACTCGAAGTATTGAAGCGAGCGCAATCTGAACTACTTAACACTCATCAATCTGGAATGTCAATTATGGAAATGAGTCACAGATCAAAATCATTCGAACGAATTTTACATGAAGCAAAAAAACGACTACGCTCATTGATGAACATCCCCGATTCCTACAAAATTCTTTTTTTACAGGGTGGCGCATCGCTACAATTTTCTATGATACCATTAAATTTATTACAAAAAGATAACGAAGCAGCATATTTAATTACTGGTTCTTGGTCGAAAAAAGCATATGCTGAAGCAAAAAAAGTTGGCGATGCAACTATTTTTGCTTCTTCTGAGGATGATGCATTTCGATCAATCCCCGATTTTGCAGAGTCCACACTTTCTAAACGAACATCTTATCTCCATGTAACCAGTAACAATACAATAGAAGGAACTCGGATTTCCGTTTTTCCAAAAACCAATAACAACATCCCCATCGTTACAGATCTTTCGTCAAATATTCTTTCAGAAAAAATCAATGTTACAGATCATGGGGTCATTTATGCTGGAGCTCAGAAAAATTTAGGTCCCTCTGGCGTAACAGTGGTAATTATTCGAGAAGATTTAATTGGTAAGACGGAAGCAACAACATTGCCGACTATGCTTGATTACGCCATACATGCAAAAGCTGATTCCTTATATAATACTCCACCGACCTTTGCCATTTATATGATTAACCTTGTCCTTGAATGGGTTGAATCGATTGGTGGGATCGAGGACATGGAACGACGCAATCGAAAGAAAGCCCAGTTGTTATATGATGCAATCGACTGCTCAAAACTTTTCTCATCGTCCGTTAAAAAAGAAAATCGCTCATTGATGAACGTTCCATTTAAAACAAAAAATGAAGAACTCGATCAAGCGTTTCTTCATTTCGCAGCTTCTCAAAAACTTGTCGAGTTAAAAGGGCATCGATCAGTTGGAGGAATGCGTGCTAGCCTTTACAATGCGATGCCACTTGAAGGTGTTGAGCGACTCACTGACGCCATGACACAATTCGAAAAAAGATCAACCTAGGGGGAACATCTCCATGACATATCAAATTCAAACATACAACCAGATTGCTGAAGCAGGCCTTTCTCTACTTCAAGGTCCCTTTGCTCTCAATACAGCAGAACAACCTGATGCCATTTTACTAAGAAGTCACTCACTTCACGGCCAGCAACTCCCTCAATCCGTTCAAGCCATTGCTAGAGCAGGTGCAGGCACAAACAATATTCCACTGGAAACTTGTTCTCAAAATGGCGTGGTCGTCTTTAATGCCCCTGGCGCCAATGCAAATGCTGTCAAAGAGCTCGTACTTTCTTGTTTAATTGCAAGCGCGCGAAATTTATTTCAAGCGATTCATTGGACGAATTCATTGGCAGGGACAAAAGACGTGGCGGGGCAAGTTGAAGCCAATAAAAAAGCGTTTATTGGGCATGAAATTAGTGGGAAAAAACTTGGGGTAATCGGACTTGGAAACATCGGGTCCGTCGTAGCCAATGATGCACTTGCACTTGATATGGATGTGATAGCGTACGATCCATTTGTGTCAGTTGATGTGGCATGGACGATTTCACGAAATGTACAACGTGTTCATCACTTAGATGAATTGTTATCATCATGTGACTACATCACAATTCATGTTCCTTTATCTGAAAAAACCACTGGTATTATTGATGCTAAAGCGTTTTGTGCCATGAAAAAGGGCATTCAATTCATCAATTTTGCTCGAGGTGAACTTGTTGATGAACAAGCGTTAGCAGAAGCATTAGCGGATGGAACGGTTGGTAAATACATCACCGATTTTCCAAATAACCATGTGTTTGGACTGAAGAATGTTGTCGCGATCCCTCATTTAGGTGCGTCAACTTCTGAATCAGAAGAAAACTGTGCCGTGATGGCTGCTCGTCAGCTAAAAATATTTCTTGAAACAGGCAACATTCGTAATTCCGTCAATTTACCAAACGTCAGCCTACCACTCACATCACCAGGGCGACTTACGATCATGCATCAAAACGTTCCAAACATGGTCGGACAATTCTCAGGTCTCCTAGCCGACCGCAAATTTAACATCGCCGACATGCTCAATCGTAGTCGTAGTGACTGGGCCTATACGTTGATCGACATTGATAACAAGCTATCTAGCGAACAAAAGGACGACATTCTTGCTCGCTTGCATAGCATCCAAGGAGTCGTTAGAGCGCGTCATCTCACGAATGCTTAGTGTTGAGTTGGGGCTTTTTGGGACTAAAAATAAAACAAAAAAGTCATCGCCCTGAGCATGCAGGTGATGACTTTTTTCTGTCGACCTATTCCAATATAATTGCTGCTCCTATCAGTAAATAAAACATGATTCGCTTATTTTTCATTCTGTCCCCCCTCTTAATTTTCAACCTTAAAAAATAGAACTGAAAAAAACCCATAATAGTAATCTATGCAAAACCCTAACACATTATTCCATATACTTCCATGCCCGATGATGGATTTGTAATTAGCATGATGGAAACTTCAGTCTGGAGATTATTCGTACTGTCACCTCGCATAATAAGCAGTACTTTTACCATTTTCAGTTGACAGTGAAATTATTTAGAATTATAATTTCACTGAACGTACGGTGAACTTTTTGGAAGGTAGATGATAGGATGACAAAAAAGAAAATAACTAGCCGAGACCTTCAGGCAGAGGAACGCCGTAGACAACTTCTTCAAGCCTCCAAGGAATTATTCGCTGAACAAGGCTTTCACGCCACGCCAATTCGAAAAATCAACCGCAGCATCGGAATGGCGGACGGGCTGATCTATCATTATTTTCCGAAAGGGAAGCAGCAAATCTTGGAGACAATCGTGGAAGAGGCGTTTACAAGCCGGTTCGAAACCCTTCAACAGCTTTCGGATTCAATTACGAACGATATACCACTTAAACAAACATTAATCACTTTTCTAGAACGTATGTATGAAATGATTATGTCTGACCGCCAGTCAGCCCTCATTATGTTTAGGGAACGCGCGCATTTAAGCGATGATTTTGTTGAGAAGTTAAGCGCTATGATTATGAACCGCTTAGACTGGATGGCTAAGTTTCTCCGTGAGCGTCATGAAGATGGTGAGATAGCAGAATTGGACTTTCAAATTGCTGCAAAACAGATTGTATCCATCAACTTTATGCTTATTATTAGGGAGTTGGCAGGTATTAATATTATTACAGAATCACACGAAGAGTTTGTTGAGAAATCGGTGGATCAGCTTGTGAAATTTTGGTCTATGAAACCAGTTTAAAGCTCTGTAAAAATAAATCCTCCTTAATGGAGGATTTATATAGATCACTATTTTCACCGAACGTTCAATGAAAATTAGGAGGGATCAAATGAATAGCTTTAGATCGATGTTTCGTCAGCCCTTGTTTTACATTTCTATGGTGAGTGTACTTCTGGTAGTTATGGTATTGTCGTTCGCGATGCTTGGATCAACGATTGATCCGAAGGCATGGAGTTACCAACTGGGGAGAACGTGAACTTCGGAGAAAAAATGAAGGAAGCGTTCACTGCTGATACGTTACCTACTGGTGAGGATTCTCCTTTCTTATGGACGGAGGTACAATCTGAGCAACAGGCTAGAGATGCAATGAATAATCAGGAATACTACGCAACGCTAGTAGTGCCTTCCACCTTCAGTTCAAATGTAATGTCGCTTCTAAATACGGATTCAGCACAATCTTCGGTTACGGTTATTCTTAATCAAGGGAAAAATCTCACAGTAGCAACTACGGTAAACACGATCATGGACAAAATGATTGCAGGATTGAATGGACAGCTTCGTGAGCAATTAATCAATTCGGCAGAGGAGCGCGGCATGGAGGCGTTGCCAACAGCACAAGTAAACCTGCTAGCTGAGCCGGTAAACACTGTATTCGAAACTGTAAATGCAGTAGGCGAACGCAGTGCGAACGGCAATGCCCCGGTTGTTTTCACTCAGCTGCTATGGGTAGGAAGTATGGTTGGCGCCCTTACGATCTTCCTCACTGCCCGCAATGTAAAAGAAGGGCAGAAAAGTGGCTGGGGCACAGCTATTGGACAGCTTGTGCTTGGCGCGATAATTGCACTCATTGCCTCTGGCAGCTTGCTATTTACAGGAGTGGAGATTCTAAGTCTTCGTGTTCCTGATATGATGGAAATGTGGGGCTATACAGCGCTTATTAGTTATTGCTTCTTTTTGCTCATGACAGGGATATTAAATTGGACGGGACTTAAAGGTATGCCGCTTCTTGCACTTTTGTTCTTTTTCGGTCCGCCTGCACTTAGTTTACCGGTGGAGTTTTTACCTGATGTATCGAGGTACTGGCTGCTATCATGGGTTCCTCTTCGCTTCGGAGTTGAAATTCTTCGCGATTTATTCTATTTCGGTGAAGGGCTAAACCTAAGGGAACCTCTAAAGGTACTTTCTTTGACCGCTGCAGTTGGTGCAGCTCTTGTACTTTTGTCTGAGCTAAAGCCGGTGAAGGAACCACAAGGGAAAAAAGATAAGGCTACTACTTAACCTTATAAAACTCTAGTAAATAGGCTCACGCCATCGACAAGTTAAGCAGAACCCAAATCTATAAAAACGCTATTCTTTCTTTAATAGACTGAAAGGATAGCGTTTTTATATATAAGAATCCATTTCAAACGATCTTAAACTTTTTGTTCACCTTCCAAAATACGAATGGATTCATCGGGATAGACAAAGCTCTCGAAACGTCGTTCACTGTTCCTTGTGTGACAGTGCGGAGCTTAGTTAATAGGACTTTTGAGCAGGCCTGTGATGATTTCATTTAATGTCCTTCTCCCTGATACGACCGTGTCATACCCTTTTTCCCAACCCGTTTCAGCCAAACGAGTACATTGTCGGTTTCTTTCATCGTTATATAATCAAGAGGCTAGAATATTATCCATATGTTTTCTTTCTTCACCTGATGATAGATTTGCAATTAGCAACACTGTTTTCATAGAATTGTCTCCTTAAGGGTATAAAATAATCTGTTTACTCATTCGACTCTAAATGAATAAATTCCCTTCATTTCGATTCTCCAATGACGAAAACAAATTCTTCGAGTATAATGAGTACTAGTACTTGATCCTATAATCAATAAATTCACAAAAATGATTACGCATAAAAGGAGATACATATATGTTTGATTGGAGAAATATATTCCGCGGAATGGCTATGGGGACAAGCGATCTTATCCCAGGCGTCAGTGGAGGAACCATTGCCGTTCTATTAGGTATTTATGATCAATTTATTAATGCAATTAGCGGTATGACTACAAAAGAATGGAAAAAGCACGTCCCCTTTTTATTGACTATTGGTCTGGGAATGGCATCAGCTTTGCTACTATTTAGCCATGTGGTAGAGTGGTTACTTAATGAATATCCACAACCAACGAACTTCTTTTTTATCGGTTTAATCGCAGGGATTCTTCCTTATTTGTTGAAGGAAGCCAATGAAAAAGGCACATTTAAACCAAAACATTTTATCCTCTTTGTAGTCGGTGCCATTTTAGTAGCTATCATCGGTTTTTTCACACCGGAAGAAAGTGGCAAACTGATTGAAACGCTAACACTTCAGTCCAGCGGCGTTTTGTTTGTAGCAGGCGCTTTAGCAAGTATGGCCCTGTTACTGCCAGGTGTCAGCGGCTCACTTATTTTAATGATTTTTGGCGTGTACGACACTGCAATAAACTCACTCACAACATTGAACCTACCTATTATTCTGCTGATCGTAGCAGGTATTGGAACGGGCTTTATTTTAAGCAGTAAAGGAATCAAATATTTGCTAAACCAACATCCACTGGTGATGTACGCGCTCATCCTCGGATTAGTTTTCGGCTCACTCTTTGTTGTGTATCCAGGACTAACATTAGCCTTTAACAATGTTTTACTTAGTGTTATTGCCCTCTTATTCGGACTTTTTATAGCAACTTACCTAGGGAAAAAAGGGTAAAACAATACAGAAGCAATCACGTTCTGTTCCGACATTTAAAATACGAGCTGACCTCGAAGCTAGTAGCTGTAATTGGAAAAAAACAAGCACCTATTTCTTAATTGAAATAGGTGCTTTATCGTACTTGAGTGACATATTTCCTTTCTATTATTCGTAGTATTAGTAAAGGAGGCATCCCAATGCAACAATCGAACGCTGAAGAACGGTTATTTGCTAGTCTCATGTATTTTACGAGTTTTATCACTACGATTATTGGTCCAGCAATCTTATGGTTGTTGAAACGTGATTCTGCCTACGTACGACAACATGGCATCATGTATTTCAACTTTATTGTGAGTTATTTCTTGTATCAAGTCGCCGCAAGTTTTTTATATTTTATCGGAATCGGTTTTGTGATCAACGGCATTTTAGCCATGATGATGATCATCTTCACGATAATCGCTGGGATCTATGCTTATGAAGGCGCTGTTTATCGAATTCCATTAGTCATACGAATTTTCAGCTGACTTTGGTCAGCTTTTTTCATGCTGCAATGATATCCTTCATACTACGTTTAAATCACAAAAATACAGCCCTCTAAAACGTAGAGGGCTGCTCACACAATTACTTTGCTTGTCCGACTGTTTCAACTTCTTGCTTCGCACCGTTATTTTGTTTGATCTCATTTGTTAGTTGATCGATGCTTGGTCTAATATTATGCTTACCAGATAAGTTTTCAAGCATTTCTTTCACATCAATCCCAGAGGAAGCTTTTAGTGATTCCTGCATGGTTGTCATGAGGTTCATTGCATAGCCAGATACCTTGTTTGCACCACCATTTCCGCTGTCACTACCCGTATCAACAACTGTAATTTTATCGATATTACCAAGTGGAGCTGACACTTCTTTTGCGTATTGTGGAAGCATTTTAAGAACCATGTCAAGAGTTGCTGCACGACCATACTCCTCGAATGCCTCTGCAATTTTGCGTTTCGCTTCTGCTTCAGCAAGACCTTTAATACGAATGATCTCTGCTTCTGTTTCCCCTTGTGCACGTTCTGAATCGGCTTGTGCTTGTCCGTCTAGACGTATTTTTTCAGCTTCTGCTTTTGCCATCGCTTCAATTCGATATTTATTTGCATCCGCTTCTGCCATTTCTCTTGATTTACTTGCTGCTGCCGCTTGCTCAACTGAGTAGCGATCAGCATCGGCTTTCTTTTTAACCTCTGAATCATATTGACGTTCCCGACGCAAGATCTCTTTTTCTTCTAATTCAATTTGTTTTTCACGTTCGATGATTTGAATTTGCATTTCTTGTTTTGTTACTTCCTGCTTCGCGCGAGCTGTTTCCAAGTCATACGATTGGTCAGCACGAGCTCTTGCTACATCTTGTTCTCTTCGGTAATCAGCTGTTTTTAGTTGATTATCTTTTTCAGATTCTGCAATTTCAGTGGCACGTTCAAGCTCTGATCGTTTAGCATCTTTATCTGTCTCAGCACGTTTAATACGTGTTTCTTTGTCAGCCTCAGCTGTTGCAATATCAGCGTCTCTTTTTACTTGCGCAATACGCGGTTTACCGAGCGACTCTAGGTAACCGTTTTTATCTCGTACGTCTTTTATGGTAAATGAAACAATAATTAGACCCATTTTCGCTAAATCTTGAGAAGCGACACGTTGTACTTCTTGAGAAAATTTATCACGATTTTTATAAATTTCTTCTACAGTCATTGAGCCTAAAATGGAACGTAAATGACCTTCAAGTACTTCTTTCGCTTCGTTTTCACGATCTTCTTTTTTCTTTCCTAAAAATTGTTCTGCAGCGGTTGCAATTTCACTTATGGAGCCACCAATTTTAATAATGGCCGTTCCATCTGCCATAACGGGAACTCCTTGTTCTGTGTACACTTCCGGCGTTGTTACATCAAGCTTACTCGACAAGAGACTTAACGGATCTGCTTGTTGGAAGACGGGAAAAATGAAGGTACCGCCACCTCGTATAATCTTGATTCGGTTGCCCGATTCATCAGTATGTACATTTTTGGTTCCTAAATAACTGCCTGTTACAATTAGCGCTTCATCTGGACCAGCTGTTCGATATTTCGTGATATATATTCCGATCAGTGCGAATAAAATAACCCCAACTACTCCAATGACAATAAATAAACTCGACATTCTGTTTCCCCCTAGTTCCTACTCTTTATAGAAATCAATTGCTTGCTCATAGTCCGTTACTTGAAGAACACCACTGACCACATCAATGATCAGCACTCTTTCCCCTTCTTCAATAGGACTATTGTTATAGCTCGAAGCAGGTTTTGAAATCATTCCGCTATAACTTTCAATGACTACTTCCCCATAACCATCCGCTGGAATCGGGATAATGACCTTCCCTACTCGACCTTCAAGCGAATTTTCTGTATACGCTAATGACTCTTCTGCTGATTTTAAAGGTACTAAGATAAAAAAATGCAAAAGAAAACTTGCTATTAGTGAGATTACAATACTAATTAGTAATGCAATAAACGAAGAGATTGAAGAGATTGATTCAAACAAATATCCGCTGCCCGAAAAAATTGTAATGAATGCTAAAATCGTTGTAGGATTAAAAAGACCAAATGCTCCCCAAACCCCTTCGATTGCATCTCCAAAAAGCAAGTAGAGCAACATAATTGCACCTGACAAGAGTAATAACACTAAATAAATGTTCTCTAAACTGTACCCAAATAACTCCATGTCGTGCGAAATCCTCCCTTTCTTGGAATATCCTGTTTATATATAGACGATCCAAGGTACTAAAAGGTTTCATAATTTTTGAATTTTTATAGGAAATGCGCCAACTAACGTTGAAAAAAATCATCGTTAGTTGGCGCACTAGTTTACAATACCCATTATTCTACTGGGGCTATTTTGTTAGCAAGCTTCTTGGCTTCTTCTTTTGATTCTTCAAGGATCTTATCAGCCTTGTCAGGAAACTGACTCATACCTTCACAAATGACCGAATCATAGTCTTTAATTCCAAGAAAGCGCATAATTTCTTTTAAGTAATCCTCTGAAAAATTCAATCCCGTTCCTTTGTAAACACCACCCACTACTTCGATATGAATCGCACGTTTATCCTTAACCATTCCTTCTTGCCCGCCTGCAGTATAACGAAATGTCTTGCCTGGGATACACAAGGAATCAATGTACGTTTTTAATCTTGGTGGAAACAACAAATTCCAAAAAGGTGTGATAAACACATATACGTCAGCCGCTAGAAACTGATCCAAAACATGATCCATCACTTTTGTTTTATGTGCTTCTACTGCCGTTAGCGGTTCACCAGATCTTTTTTTCCCCCACGAAGCCAACACGTCTTCATCTATTTCTTGAAGTTCTGTTTCATATAAATGAACATATTCAACTTCTGCATCTTTTTCTAACTTTGTAAAATGCTCAATAAACACATCCGCAATTTCTTCACTTACAGATTTTTTGTTTCTCGGGTTAGCGTTGATGTATAAAATCTTCATACGGGCTTTTCCTCCCTTATCTAGAAAAATGGTTTACTTACCTTCTATGATATGCTTTTTATATATATTTTTGAAATAATCAATCTTTTTTATTTTTTTTAACGTAATACATTGAACTGCTATCAATTAATCCATACTATAAAAGAATATACAAAGTAAACATCCATTAAATCATAAGTAAGTCCCAACATTTTATGACAGTATAAAAAAGAAAAAAATAGACAACCCTTATCTGTACACTATCACGAAACAAATAACGTAAAATAAACAATAAAATCAATTTGTTATCTTAAGTAAAGGTGCTGGTGAAAATGGGCACAGTTCATGGAAATTATAAAGAAGGTTTTTCACTCGATAACCAAAATACTGGGGACTATAAAAAAGTTTCCATTACCCTTCATTACCGTCGGCATGATGGAGATTATAGTGGCTGGAATCTGTGGGTTTGGCTAGAAGGACAAAATGGACGTATGGTTGAGTTTGTTGAAAAGTCTTCATACGGACGCACAGCTACATTTACAATGGAGGACTCAACCGGAATCAATCGTGTTGGTTTTATCATACGGAAAAGCACGGAACAAAATGATTGGGCAAGCAAACGATTTGACGATCGGTTTATTACATCATTTGATGACAATGCACATGCAGAAGTTTGGCTCGTACAAGGGATAGAAAAAATTTATTATCATAAAAAGGAGGTTGACGTAACACCAAGTATAATAAGTGCTACGTTGGAAAAATGGCATGAAATTGAGGTTAAGACAAATCTGGCTTTTGATTGGGAACACGACAATATCACAGTTAATCTTGAAGGAGCATCGATTAAAGAAATCCATGTGTCAAAAGACCATGATTCTTCTCGTCTCGCTCACCAGTTAACGATAAAAACAAAAGAAAAATTGACCTTACAAGCAGACTACCGTGTTGCTATTTCGCATTTTGGAACCTGTGATGTTACCTATGGTTCAATCGTTCGCACCAAACAATTTAATGACGAATTTGCTTACAACGGCACACTGGGCGCAATTTATACAAATGAACGGACATTGTTTCGCGTATGGTCGCCCGATGCACAAAAAGCAACACTTGCGCTTTATTCAAACGCTGAAGTAAAAGAACTTTCTTTGTATCCGATGGAAAAAGGACCTAATGGCACATGGAGCTATGATTTCAATGGGGATACGCACGAAATGGTGTATATGTTCCGTGTTAAAATCGGTAAAGACTGGCATGAAGCGGTCGATCCCTATGCTAAAGCTGTAACTGTGAATGGAGAAAAAGGCGTTGTCGTTGACCTTTTAAAAACGAACCCAGCGAAGTGGACCCTTTCAAAGCCACCTTTTCAGTCAATTGAAGATGCAATCATTTATGAGCTTCATGTACGCGATGCTTCGATCGACCCAAACAGTGGGATTACACACAAGGGAAAATTTCTAGGTTTAACGGAGACAAATACAATGACGTCTGATGGTTTTAAAACAGGCATCGACCATATTGTAGACCTTGGTGTGACACATGTTCAACTACTCCCAATCAATGATTATTGGACTGTTGACGAAACGAAAAGCGAATCGTCTCAGTATAACTGGGGGTATGATCCACAACATTTTAACGCGCCAGAAGGTTCTTATTCAACAGATCCATTTCATCCAAGATCGAGAATCATTGAGTTAAAAAAACTGATACAAACACTACATGACCGTGGGATACGTGTCATTATGGATGTCGTATACAACCATGTATATAACGTTGCTCATTCAAATTTTCATCAGCTGGCTCCTGGTTACTATTTCCGCTATACAAAAGATGGGTTACTTTCAAATGGGACTGGAGTAGGGAGCGATACTGCTTCTGAGCGATACATGATGAGAAAATTCATTGTCGATTCACTCGTTTATTGGGCAACAGAATATAACATTGACGGCTTTCGGTTTGATTTGATGGGAATCCACGACATCGATACGATGAATACTGCTAGACAAGCACTTGATGAGGTCGATCCATCTATCATCATGCTCGGTGAAGGTTGGAATTTGTTAACTCCACTTGCTGAAGAAAAAAAGGCAAACCAATTAAATGCTGACAAAATGCCTCGAATCGCTCATTTTAATGATTCAATACGTGACCATTTAAAAGGAAATAACTTTTTTGATCAAGACAGAGGATTCATCAATGGACGCGACGGCTACAACGTTCAAATTAAACAAGGAATTTCTGCAGGAATGAAGGTCCACTATGATCGCCAACGTTTCATTACACCAAATCAAGTAGTGAACTACGTAGAAGCTCACGACAACCATACTCTTTGGGATAAGCTAACGTTAACAAATCCCGGAGCTTCAATTGAAGATGTAAAGTTGATGCACAAACTAGCCACGTCCATTGTGCTCCTGTCACAAGGTATTCCTTTTCTGCATGCTGGGCAAGAATTTATGCGTACGAAAAACGGAGATCATAATAGTTATCAATCTCCAGATTCGATCAACATGATGAATTGGGATCGCAAAGCTGAATTCGCACAAGAGGTTGAGTATGTAAAAGGTCTTATCGCATTAAGAAAGTTTAGTGAAGCCTTTCGGATGAAGTCTCGCCAAACAATCGAAGGTAGCATGCATTTCTTTCCTACCGATGAGTACCTCATTGCTTATCAATTACTCGTACACTCGGATGTTGAGGCATATTCAGAATATGTGGTTATTCACAATGCTCATCAACACCCAGTTTTATTTAATCTCAATTCTGTTGGACCATGGAATGTCTTAGTAAATGGCTATAAAGCAGGAATCGAACCACTGAGCATCATCAAACGTAACCGTGTGGAAGTGCCGCGATTGTCTACACTCGTCCTCACAAAAAAATAACATTCCCTTGTCCATTGTTTCGTGCTCCTTGATTAGGGAACAGACAAAAAGATGAAAGGTAGATGATAAAATGTTATATATACTAGCCATTTTCATTCCACCTTTAGCTGTGCTTTTTACAGGGAGGTTCGGATCATTCCTATTAAATATTTTATTGACGTTGTTAGCCTACATCCCTGGTCTAATTCACGCAGTTATTGTCATTCGCGATCAGAAGCATAAAAAAGATATAGAACGTATTCTGAGAAGAAGCAACAAAAGAAGCTGACCGATAGTCAGCTTCTTTTGCTTAGATGAAAAACGACAAAAGACAATTTCTAATCATTTTTCAACGATTGTGCATATCATGAAGTATCCCCAATTATACGTGAAAACTCAGACAGACAACTCGGACGAGTACAATCAATTTGAGAAAGGAGAAGAGTCATGGATCAATGGCTGCGTTATGTTTCGATTATTTCTATGCTTGTGTTTGGATCAATTGAACTTTATTTCGGACTAAGATACGGCGTATGGTCACTTGAGGTTCTTATTGGCTTCGGAGCAGCGCTAGCATTATTTCTACTTACTCTCAAGCCATCTCAAGATAAACAACATCGTACTCGAATGAAACACTAATCTTTTGCGTCCCCCTTATTCGTACTCATGTTATGATTATGAGTACGATAAGGGGTGATCATCATGAAAGATCCATTTACACTATCAGAAAAGGACAAGCAATCTATGGTTCAAGCACTACGAAGCTACTTTGAAGAAGAGCGCAATGAAGAAATTGGTGAATTAGCAGCCACACTTTTACTCGACTTTCTACTAAAAGAAATCGGTCCAACCATATATAATAAAGGGGTCGCTGACGCTCATTCATATTTAACAGAAAAGCTTGAAGATGTGTTTGAAATTCAGAAGTAAGTACAAACTGGAAGCAGATGCAGGAGCTTAACTCCGACAAACGTAAGACGATCAACACATGTAGCACTTTTTTTCTATTGAAATGAGGAGTGGCTATGATTCGAGGAGCTAGATGTACAAAAATAGGCGTAAGAGAACATTTCTTAATTAAGAGGTGCTCTCCTACGCCTATTTATTATGTATTAAACCTTCACTCGACTATTCGACACGAGCTCCTTCTTTAACGATCAGTTCTGTATCTGATGAGGAATTTGCTTGATCTATATTCATGGCATGCCATGTAAAAACCCACTCGTTATCCTTTAAATAAGGTAGTTCTTCAGAAATTAAGTATCGCTCTGTGTCCCTGTAGATTTCAAACCAGATCTTCGCTTTGTAAGATTGCATTGCGAGTTTTTTTGCTTCATTTACATTAACGAGCTGAGTGTTTTGTTGCTTAATGACAATCGGTATTTCAGCTGTGAATGCTGGTTGTGCTGTGGGATAAAACGTAATATTGATCGTATATTGATCAGAAGGTGCTAAGGTCGTCTCCTGTTCATTCAATGGAATTTCTAAATCGAATTGCGCTGATTTGGAAAGTTGTTCATTAGAGATCATACTTGCTGTTTTTGATTCGTCTTCTCCGCATGCAGCTGCAGGGTTTTTCTGAATCAATTCATTACCGATCATCTCCGCATTGACTGTAATAGTGATCGGTTCACCACAGCGCTCATCATAGGTCACTGGTGCGCTGAGTTCATTCTGTAAAGTGGTTTCGATGCTGATAACATCGCCCTCTAAAAACTCTTCTCCATTGGTCACAACATTCAACGTAAGACCATTCGATGAAAAATCGTATAATTCCTTGATGTCAGAATCGGAGCCGCTTCCTGGAAAGTATACAAAGGATAAAAAGGCAATACCCGCTACAAAAAACCCAATACCGATCCACGAACTTTTTCTCATTCTGCTCCTCTCCTTTCTAGACGTAGCTTATTACTATTATATCTATGATTTCTTGTGATAATACTTTTAAACAGCATAATACTTTTCTGTTTGATTGTTCTAACGACTGTCAGGATAATTAAGAAGCCAATTTGGTCTGCACTTGTTTTGAAACTTCTACAAATTTGTACTATTATATAGTTAGAGTACCATAATGTCGGATTTGACTCTTGAGATAGTTTTGTTTCCTTGAAAGATCTATGGGGTGAAAAAAGTAAGTTGTAGTTTGGTTCAATCCGTTAGCGAGAGGATCGTTTGCTTCCAATTTGTTCTGTTTACCCTTTGATTTGCGAATCTCCTATAAGATGGTTTATATTTAGGAGATACTATTGTAAAATTTTATTAACAAAAAAGATCATGATTATCCACTAAGGAATATGGGGTGTTAAGATGACAACGGCAAATGTAGGACAATTTGTACGATTCACACGACATGGTTTTGAAATTACAGGGGAAGTAACGAAGATTCTTGAACGTTCTGTAATTGTTAATATTTCTGGAGAAGACGCATTATTACTTGATTATGGTACTAATTTCACCGTGGTTTCACATGAAAATTATGAAGTGATAAAAAAATGATTTTTAAAACACACGCGCTATCCACTAAGTGGTAGCGCATTTTTCATGTATACAAATTGTCTATCTCGACCATGCTCAGTGCATCTTCATCATTGCCCTCATTTAGATCAACAGCTTCAAAATTACTAATTAATAAATAGATCACAATCAACATCACAATGACAAGTAAAACCATTCCTATAACGATTTTTTTGCCGTTCATTCTTTTCCAATCTCTTTAACTGCTTGATTACCTACATTCATCAACATATCCACGTGCGGGATCCCATCATCCAAATACTCTTCTGATGTTTCCTCAAAGCCAAATGATTGATAAAAATGTTTAAGATAGAACTGTGCCTGCAGTTTAATGTTTTCTACTTTCCATTCTTCGACCATGATCTCTATCGACTTCAACATCAATTCGCGTGCGATACCGCTTCCACGATGAGATTCATTCACGATGATTCTGCCAATA
This sequence comes from Jeotgalibacillus marinus, assembly GCF_040801915.1. Taxonomy (NCBI): domain Bacteria; kingdom Bacillati; phylum Bacillota; class Bacilli; order Caryophanales; family Caryophanaceae; genus Jeotgalibacillus; species Jeotgalibacillus marinus. The sequence goes on from NZ_JBFMIA010000009.1 coordinate 68,579, forward strand.
GAAGGAACATTATATTTGACTCCTCCTGGAAGAAGGCGTGCATAGGCCACCAATTCTCCTTTATGTTCAAGCGTCAGATGATGGCCTTTTGTATCATACCCATCAATTTCTTCATACGCACATTGTTGTTCTACAACAAAAATATTAGTTCTCTCCATCAAGATTCGATATAATTCATGCGTTGTTAATTCATCAAACGATTTTAATGTCCACTCCACTTTCCATCCTCCATTCTGTTCAGTCACCAATAGTTCCATTATAATAACTTTATAAACAAAAGCGCAAGCATGGTCATTCAGCCACAACAAGCATAAAGCGCGCTGACTTACCTCTTGAGCTAGATGGTACAAAAGCGCAAGAGGTAAGTCAGCCAAGACACGAAAAGAAAAAAATTCATCTCCCCAGCGAGAAAGGAAGAAAGAAACGTGGAAAAAGCAGCAACGTTGATTGTTGATACCCTAATTTGGCTAGGTATTCTATTTATTATATTTACCGTGTTTATCATTGGCTTTTTACTTAAGCTAAAAGACATTAATAAAGAAAAGAAGCGTCCTATAGACAAGCGTGAACGATAGGATGCTTTTAAATTACGTGAAGAAAAGCAGCAACATATGGGCAGAGCTTCCTTCTATTTTCAGAAATCTAAAAAGCTGCCGAGTTTTCTCTCGACAGCCTTTTTGTTTTCCGTATTATAATGGACGCATTTCGTCTTCATAGGTGATCTCTTCTGGCTGTTTTGGTTTACGTGCAAAGCACATAATGCCTGCGATCAAGAAGAGTAATGCTGGCAACCAACCAAATAAAAACGTACCAAGACCAACCACTACTGTACTCGCGATCAACAATCCACCTGCAAGATTTGGTTTGCGATTTCCACGCACAACTACGATGGCGATAATACTTAGAATCGTACTAATCATGACAGCAATGATGAATACAACCCCTAAACTATTCAGAGCATCGAAAATAACGGAAGGATCCAAACCTGCTTCAGCAAGTACTGGGTCATCTTGAAAGATCTCTTCGAATTCCATTCTTGACTGATCATCTGAGAAAACCGGTTTTAGAATAAATGCTCCCGCAATCATTAAAACGTTAATAACAACACCAATTACTGTTAAGATGATTTCCGCTGTTCTTTTCATTTTGAATTACCTCCTAATATGTAAGATATACAAATTACCTCCCCTATTATACGGAAACATTCATCTTAAAGTTCCCATATCAAAAAAAAAATCAATTATTCTTCTTGAATGACTTGAATCAATTCTTTTAATCTTTTTATGGTATGATCCGGTTTTCCATCAAATCGGCTAACCTCTGTAGCTTCTTCATGTTGAATCCAGATACTTTTCATCCCTATCCGATTCGCGCCAAGTATGTCGGTTCTTTTGTTGTCTCCAACCATCCACACATCTTCTGTTCTTAAATCTACAAGACGCAAGGCATGTTCAAAGACAACGGGCGATGGCTTGCCAATTCCAATATTCCCTGAAATGATTATATGTTCAAAATACGGGACAATGTTTGGTGTGATCGCTAGTTTTTCAAGTTGAAGTGATGGTGCACCGTTTGTTAGTATAAGCAGTTGAATTCCTTGTTTTTTAATGAAATCAAGTACTTCAAATGTTTCTTCATACAACACCGGTTGTTCTCTTCTATGAGCAATAAAGTATTCACTTAACCTCTCACCTTCCCTTTCGCCAGTGAAACCGCATTGTCGAAGTGCTTCCGTCCACACCCTTTTACGATAATCTGGCATAAGCCTTCCCATCTCTCTAAATTGATGGTTAACTACATCACCAAACCCCCCCCATAGCCCTTCAAATGGGTTTATTCCAATGGTTTGTGTAAAGGCATATGTCGGATATTCTGAATAGATCTTCGGTGCAATGCGGCGCACAGCATCAACTAGTTTTAAAGAATCAACTCCATACGCTTTTTCAGCATCTTGAGCTGTATAATGTAACGCTCGCTCAATACTTTTTTTATCCCAAAGTAATGTATCATCCAAATCAAAAATAATTGCTTTTGGCATCAATTATTCCACTCCCTATACAAGTGATCTTTTTATTGTCGCAAAATTCAGTTCTAATTACACGAAGAAAAAGCATTTTCCCATAAGTTATTAGAGAAAATGCTTTTGTATGTCCTATTAAGAAGGATTTAACATGCGATCTAAAAATTGCATGGTACGCGCTTCTTTCGGATTTTTTAAAATTTCTGATGGGGGTCCTTGTTCAACAATATGACCGCCATCGATAAATAGCACATGATCGGCTACTTCTTCAGCAAACTTTAACTCGTGAGTGACAATCGCCATCGTCCAGCCCTCGTTGGCAAGTTCTTTAATTACGCGAAGCACTTCCCCTACAAGTTCAGGATCAAGCGCAGATGTTGGCTCATCAAACAGCATAAGCTCTGGTTCGATAGCTAGTGCTCGAGCGATTCCCACACGTTGCTGCTGTCCACCTGAAAGCTGGTGAGGATAGAGATGCATTTTTTCACCTAAACCAACTTTTTGCAGCAATGATTCGGCCAACTCACGAACTTGACCTTTTTCTTTTTTTTGAACAATAACTGGTCCTTCCATCACATTTTCCAATGCCGTTTTATGAGGAAACAGGTTGTAGGATTGAAATACCATACCTGATTTTCGACGAAGCCTTAAAATGTCATTTTTAGAAGGATTTTTATTAAATGATACGTCAAAGCCATCATGGAAGTGAAAAGAACCTCGATTAGGCATTTCAAGCGCATTTAAGCAACGAAGTAGAGTCGTCTTGCCAGATCCTGAGGGACCAATAATGGCAATAACGTTCCCTTTTTCAATCTCGATATCCATGCCTTTCAACACTTCTAACTCACCAAATGATTTGTGTAAATCTTTCACCGATATTAACATGGTTCCCCTCCTTACTTAGCCACATAGCGCTCCAATCGGTTTTCAATGCGCCCTTGAATCAGTGACAGCAGAAAACTAATAATCCAATAAATGATTGCAGCTGTAATATACAACTGAAGAAAAGCAAATTCTCTTGCCGCCATCTCTTGTGCTTTACGAAATAACTCTGTCACAAGAATCAATGAAGCAAGTGATGTATCTTTTACCAGGCTTATAAATGTATTTGATAGCGGAGGAATGGAAACACGTGTTGCTTGCGGTAATATAATTCGGCTTAATGCCTGTCTTTGTGTCATTCCAATTGCAAACCCTGCCTCCCACTGTCCTTTTGGTACAGAAAGAATCGAGGCACGAATTATTTCAGATGCATAAGCCCCAACGTTTAATGAAAACGCAATAATAGCACTAGGAAAAGGATCGATGACTATCCCTAAATCGGGTAAACCATAGAAAATAATAAATAGTTGTACAAGCAGAGGCGTTCCACGAACAGCGGAGACATAAACCCTTGCTATTCCAGCGAGAATTTTACTCGTTGAAAGTCGTGCTAACGCAGTCAATAGTGCGATTACCATCCCAATAGCAAATGAAAATAAGGTAAGTGGAATCGTATATTGAATTGCCCCTAAGATCATCGGCATAAGAGAGGATTGGAAAAGTTCCCAATTAAACTCTCTGCCAGCTGATGATAACAATATATTATTGTGAAACATCTTCACCAAACCATTCTTCAGATATTTCGGCTAATGTGCCGTCTTCTTTCATTTCTGCAAGATATTTATTAAATTCTTCTACAAGCTCTTCATTGCCTTGTCGGAACATAAATGCACTTTCAGAAACATCGCTTTCTTCAGCTGCGATTTTCACACCTGAATTAGGTTGTTCTTTCAAGTATTCTAAAATGGCTAGTTTGTCATTAACTGTGACTTCTGCACGACCTGATCGAATGAGCTCAATTGTTTGAACAAGACCTTCGACTGGAACGATCTCCGCACCGTTCTCTGTTGCAATATCAGCAAAGTTACTAGTCAACGATTGAGCTGACTGTATGCCTTCTAAATCTTCAAAAGATGTAATGCTAGAATCAGCTTCAAGTGTGACAATAACTGCTCCAGAAACAGTATAGGCATCCGAAAAATCATACTTTTCGAGACGTTCTTCATTTACACCCACTTGGTTTGCAATCACATCAAAACGAGAGGAGTTCAATCCTTCAAACATAGAATCCCACTGTGTTTCCATGTATTTAACTTCAACACCCATGCGCTCTGCTAGTTCGTTCATCACTTCTACATCATAACCTGTCAATGTGTCAGAGTCATCGTGGAATGTAAAAGGAGAATAAGTACCTTCTGTTCCAACAATAATCGTACCCTCTTCTTGAATTTGTTCAAGTAAATTTTTTGAGCCTTCTGCACTTTCTTCGTCATCAGACGCGCCACAAGCCCCTAATAAACCAACGAGTGCAACAGCCGTTAAACCAAACATTTTTTTCATTTTAATAACCACCTATTCTTATCGGAATTATAAATACCTTATGTGATTTTACGACGAATTGTTTAAAAAGTAAACTAAATTGATTTGGCGTCTGATCACATTTTATTCTAACGATCGATCGATCAATCTGGTTGAAAAACTTCTTTTCCTATCTATGCCCTAACAAAAAGCCGATTAAGCAACCTAAGTAATACTTAAATCGACATTTATTATTTGCTTCTGCTCTATCTATTATTTTCCATAAGGTCCCCCTAAAATTATCTGTATAAGGATCAGGAAAAGGTATTTCACTTGACGCTAATAATCGATCGCACCACCTCTATTATTCAGATTCTTTAAACTAATATGAATATCCTTCTTTTATTCTATAAATTAAAATAATCGTTCCTCTACAGTCGTCGTACATACTTGCCCCCTTTAAGTTTATTCAATACGAAAAAACAAAAAAGTTTTATACGTTCTTCTTTGAAAAGCAAAACAGCCAGCTGTCCATACGTGGACAGCTGGCTTTGAAATTTAAGAATAACCTGACCAATAATAATGATCAATGACCCAGTTACTTCTGGTTATTCCTCTTTATTATTTACGGAATTTCTTCATTTGCTGACTTATTTGCTTCCACTTCTTTTTCTCTAACAGTTGCTCATGTTTATTTGATTTACGTTCAATATAGGCAAGTTCTTTTTGCAGTTTACGGTAGCTTGCAAAACGTTCTCGTGCTAATCGTCCTTCTTCAATCGCTGCAATGATAGCACAATTAGGCTCATTTTCGTGCTGGCAATCTCTATACTGACATTCATCTGCTAGCACCTCAACATCTTGAAACCCTTGGTGTAGTCCTTCTTCTGATTCCCATAATTGCAACTCTCTCATGCCTGGCGTGTCGATTATGACTCCGCCTTTTGGTAGTAAAAGAAGTTCTCGATGCGTGGTCGTATGCTTGCCTTTTCCATCGTCTTCACGAATGTCATGTGTGAGCATCCGCTCTTCTCCTAGTAATGAGTTGATAATAGATGATTTCCCCACGCCAGATGAACCCATTACTGCCACGGTGATCCCGTCTTTGATGTGATGGTGTAATTCATCTAATCCAACTTCGTCTTTTACACTACATGCGATGATTGGTACACCCATTGCAACCGACTCTGCTTGTTGTCGCTTTGCCTCCAGATCTTCACAAAGATCTGATTTTGACAAAACGATCACAGGATTCGCTCCGCTCTCCCAAGAAGACAATAAATAGCGCTCAAGTCTGCGCAGATTGAAATCTTGATTTAAAGCCATTACAAGAAAAACAACATCTACATTTACCGCTACAATTTGTTCATTGGCTGTTTCTCCAGCTGTCTTACGAGAAAATTTTGAAATTCGCGGAAGGATGTGATGGATAATCGCTTTTCCTTCGTATACATACGAATGTACCATGACCCAATCACCGACTGCGGGATAATCTTCTCGGGTGGATGCCTCGTGACGAAACTTTCCAGATATTTCACCTAAAAGAATTCCATGATCTGTCTGAATTTGATACAGCCCTTTATGCTCAATAAGTATTCTACCTGGTGTTCCTGTCAGTACTTGGTCTGCTTTTTGTTGCCAGTCTTCATTCCATCCTATCGGGTATAATTTTTCATTTTTTACTTTGTTCAATTCATATTCCTCCAATTTTTCATTTCTTTTTGCATAAAAAAATCCACGGATATGTGCATTGTGTACACAAACCCGTGGATTCTCTGCGCAAATAGTAAAAATCAGCAGGAATACTCCTTCATGGATGGCGCAATGGCCAGGCGGGTTGTGTACACGAACAAACAATGAACCATTCTAGTTGTTTTTTCATCACACATCACCCTTTCCATTTATTTATTTTCTATTATACCATAATTTAATTTTTTCACGAATAATCTTTATATTAAAATTTCTTACAAATCCGGACTCACTTTGACTAGCCGAACATCATTCCTTTATACACATTATTCTCCTATTTTAGTACACTATAATTACATATTTTAGAAGAGGAGGATTGGATTTTGAAAAAAGTCATGATTATTGGTTCACCAGGAGCAGGAAAATCGACACTAGCTAATCAACTAGAATCAAAACTCTTGTTACCAGTTATACATCTTGATGCTATCTTTTGGAAGCCTGGTTGGAAAGCGACTCCTAAGCTTGAATTTCGTCAGCAACTATCGAACATCATGAAAGAGGACGCTTGGATCATAGATGGTACTTTTGGTTCAACCATTGATCAACGTTTAAAAGTAGCGGACACGGTTATCTTTCTTCAGTATTCTCGATATCTTTGTGTTAGTAGAGCTTTAAAAAGAAGAATGATGTACCATAAGAAAACAAGGCCTGATATGGTTGATGGATGTGAAGAAAAAATGGATTTAGACTTTCTCAAATGGATTTGGCACTTTTCCAGGGATCAAGCCCCCGATATTCTACATAAATTAAATAAACTTCAAACGAGCAAAAATATTATTATTCTGTCATCACCTAAAGAAACAAAAAGATGGCTAGACAACATTGAACCCTCTTAATTGTTTGCCTTAACAAAATACTTAGTACCGCTATCCTATGATATGTTCTTGAAATCAGTCAGTAGAAAGGATGCTTAACATGATCAGTCACGGCATTCACATTTATGGACCAGCTATCGACAGTGAAACACGATGCACACACTATCATTCCGAAAAAGATATTATTGCAATAAAATTCTTTTGCTGTAAACGTTATTTCCCATGCGTTTCCTGTCATGAGGAAGATGGTGGCTGCAATCATGCTGTCTGGCCAAAAAATCAATTTGATGAAAAAGCGGTTTTATGTGGATCATGTGGCAATGAACATTCAATCTCAACTTACTTAGAATGCAAATCTTCCTGCCCAAACTGTCACGCTTCCTTTAACCCTGGCTGCAGTCTCCATGCTTATTTGTACTTCGATATAAGTTAATCTGTTATTTTCCTGCTCAAGAGTTCGACATATTTCAACATTTTTTCCCCTATCTCCCTTGTGTTCTATCTATGATCCGTGGTTAGATTAGAAGATGATAATCTAATAAAGGGGTTCATAGAATTGCTACACTATCGCTCATATATTTCCGATAACTCATTGCCTTGGGTGACGCTCGTCCATGGTATTGGGGGGAGCTCAAGCATCTGGTTTAGACAAATAAAAGAATTTAGAAAACATTTTAATGTGCTTGTTATCGATCTAAGAGGTCATGGTCAATCACCTAGAGGTATATGGAAAAAAGGGGACACCTTCAAAGAAGTTTCAATTGAAGTGATTGATGTGCTTGATCATTTATCGATCAGGCAAACACATTTTGTAGGTATTTCTCTTGGAACAATTGTTAGCCAAACCATTGCCAAGCACTATCCTAGCTACGTGAGTTCTCTCGTGCTATGTGGTGCCATTCTTCAATTCGATATTCGTACAAAATCCCTACTAGGGTTTGGACGAGCGACAAAACAATTCATTCCATATATGTGGTTATACAAACTTTTCGCGTGGATCATCATGCCAAACCGTTCTCATAAAGAATCTCGTTTAACTTTTGTGGAATCGGCGAAAAAAATGTGCCAAAAAGAATTTATTAAGTGGTTTTCACTTACGAAAGTCCTCAATCCTTATTTAGATCGATTGCAAATCGAAACGAATGGCTTACCAACCATGTTCATAATGGGTGAAGAGGATTACATGTTCCGTTCACCGGTTGAAGAGCTCGCTCGTCGTGATGCTTCACTTGGTTTAATCACCATTAAAAACGCTGGTCACGTCTGTAACATCGATCAACCACAAACCTACAACGAACAAACAATTACCTATATACACAGTATTGAACGTTCAAAAAAATCCATTCAGACCGTCTGATCTTTCTTCAGGCAGTATGTGACGTAAGTTTATTCACGGTCTAAAACGCAACGATAGTGACATAAGAAAATTCCACCGGGTCTCGTAACCACGGTGGATTTTTTGAATTATGTTTTCATTTTTGGATCAAGCGCATCTCTTAATCCATCTCCCAAGAGGTTAAAGCCTAATACAACGAGCATGATGGCGAGACCTGGGAAGAACATGGTCCACGGTGCTTGAATCAAGTATTCTCGAGAGGAAGAAAGCATTGCACCCCATTCGGGTTGTGGTGGTTGTGCACCCAGCCCTAAAAACCCTAGTGCAGCCGCTTCGATAATCGCCGTCGCAACCGCAAGTGAACCTTGAACAATAATCGGCGTCATTGAATTGGGTAACACATGTGAGAATAAGATTCGAAAATCACTCATGCCAATGGCTCTCGCCGCCATTATGTACTCTTCTTCTTTGACACTGAGAACTTTTGAGCGAATCAATCGTCCGAAGTTTGGAACATTAATAATCGCAATGGCAATCAATGCATTTTGTAGTGATGGTCCTAAGATGGATACAACTGCTATCGCAAGTAAAATACTTGGAAACGCCAGCATAATATCAAACAAACGAGAGATAATCGTATCGACCCATCTCCCATAATAACCCGCAACAATGCCGAGTGTGCTTCCAACGATTGCAGAGCCCACAACAGCTAAAAAACCTACCCAAAGAGAAATTCTTGCACCGTGAATGACACGAGAAAAAATATCACGACCAAAATCATCTGTGCCAAACCAATATTCAGCTGAAGGTGATTGCAATCGTTCGGGTAGCTTTTGATCATTTATCCCTTCTGGTGCAATCCAAGGGGCGAAGATCGCCACCAAGATAAAGAAAGAAACGATACTTAAACCGACAATGGCGATTTTATTTTTCTTGAAGTTCCTCCATGCCTCTTTCCATGGGGGAAGCGTCTCATCGTGAATTTCTTGCTTAATTTCGTCTGAAATTTTACTTGGTTCTGCCATATTCTCACTCCTCTCTCACATGTACTCCTTAGTTGTATCGAATTCTCGGATCGACAATCGAATACAACACATCGACAATTAAATTAATCATGACAAATATAAATGCAACGACAAGGATACCTGACTGGATGACCGGATAATCACGAGAAGAAATCGCTTCATATATGTATCGACCAATGCCTGGTAATCCGAAAATCGTCTCTGTCAAGATGGCTCCACCTAACAATAATCCAGTTTGGAGACCAATAACCGTCAATACAGGAATGACAGCATTTTTCAAGGAATGCTTATAGACAATCCAAAACATTTTTTCACCCTTAGCACGAGCTGTTCGAATATAATCAGATTTCATTACTTCCAACATACTGGAACGTGTCATACGAGCAATGATCGCCATTGGAATGGTCGCTAACGCAACACCTGGCATAACTAAATGTCGTAATACATTTAGTGTCTGATCAAATCGCCCTTGAATAATGGTGTCAAGAATATACAAGTTGGTAATCGCATTGACAGGATCTCGCACATTTTCTCGCCCTGTTGTTGGAAACCAATCCCATTGTAGTGAGAATTGATATTGCATCATTAGACCAAGCCAGAAAATGGGTACAGAAACACCGATCAATGCAAAAATCATCGCTCCATAATCAAACCACGAGTTTCGAAACCATGCTGAAATGATTCCAGCATTCACTCCGATAAATACAGCAATCACCATGGCAAAAATCGACAATTCAAATGTTGCTGCTAAATAAGGCCATATTTCTTCGTTTACTGCTGTCCTCGTACGAATGGATTCACCTAAGTCACCAGTCATTAAATTTTTAAGGTACTCAAAATATTGCACGTACCAAGGATTATTTAGACCAAGTGTTTCACGTAATGCGGCTACAGCTTCCTCTGTAGCTTGTTGACCCAAAATTACGATAGCGGGATCACCTGGTATGGCACGTATAATTAGGAAAACGATAAACGTCATCCCCAATAAAACTGGGATCAATTGCAATAAGCGTCTTATAATATACTGGAGCATCATCTTCCCTCCAAAGATCATTCTTTTTATGTAAAAAAAAGAGGGAAAGGCGAACGTACACCTCTCCCCCACAAAGGTTAACTGATTATTTGAAGTATACGTCCATTAAGAGATCAGATCCTGTTGGATGAGCAACAAAGTCCATCAAATTCGCATCTCCAGCTAACAACGGTGTTGAGTGAGCTAGAGGAACCCAAGGAGCATCCTCAAGGATAATCTCTTGTGCTTCCATGTAAAGTTGATTCCGTGTATCTTCATTCACTTCAGATTGCGCTTCAATTAATAGATCATGAAGTTCTTGGTTCTCATAATACGTATAGTTGTTGCTTCCAATGTTGTCTTGGTCAAGAAGAACGTATAGGAAATTATCCGCATCTCCGTTATCACCCGTCCACCCTAGAAGGAAGGCATCTGCTTCACCGGCACTAGCCTTTTCAAGATAGGTTGCCCACTCGTACGTAACAATTTCAGCATTGATCCCTACAGCAGAAAGGTTATTTTGGATTGCTTCAGCAACTTTTTGTCCATCTGGCATGTACGGGCGTGGTACAGGCATTGCCCATAGTTCCATATCAAAGCCATCGCCTAAACCAGCTTCTTCAAGAAGTTCTTTTGCTTTCTCAGGGTCATAGTCATATCCTTCAATGTCATCATTGTATCCAGAAATAACTGAAGGCATTGGGTTTTTCGCAACTTCTGCACTACCTTCGAAGAAAGCATCAACAATCGCTTGTCGATCAATTGCATAGTTCATCGCTTGACGTACTTTAGGATCGTCAAATGGTTCACGTGTAGTCGTTAATCCTAAGTATCCAACGTTCATCGATGGACGTTCAAACAATTGAAGATCTGCATTGGCTTCAACTTGAGATGAATCACTTGGGTTAATACCATCAGCAAGATCAATATCCCCACTCATTAACGCATTTAGACGCGCTGAGTTTTCTGGGATTGAACTAAAAATAACTTGGTCAAGCTTAGGTAATCCCTCTTGCCAGTAATCATCGTACTTTTCTATGACAATACGATCGTTACGTTTCCATTCAACAAACTTAAATGGACCTGTACCAACTGGATTTTCGCCAAATTCATCGTCGCTCATCTCTTCAAGCGCTTTTGGACTTGCGATACCAAATGGGCTCATCGCCAGATTTTTTAGGAATGGCGCTTGTGGGCGCTTAAGCTTGAATTCAACCGTCATTTCATCAGTCGCTGTTACTGACTCGATTACGTGACCTTCATCATCGCTAAATCCCCCAAACATTGATTGGTAGTAGTAGAATTTATCTTCTGTCCCGTTAGCCCAACGCTCAAAGTTGTAAACAACTGCTGCTGCGTTAAATGGCTCTCCATCATGGAATGTTACACCCTCTTGAAGATTAAACGTATACGTTAATCCATCTTCGGAAACAGCGTGTTCAGCTGCTAGACCAGGATTGATTGTTGTGTCGTCACGACCAAACTCTACAAGTGTTTCAAAAAGGTTTCTCGTTACTTTAAGTGACTCACCATCCGTAACCATAATTGGATCTAGAGCAACTGAGTCACCACCGCGACCAAATACTAACGTATCTTCTGCATCACTTCCGCCTTCTTCAGCAGTACCTTCTCCACCACCTTCTTCGCTCGATTCCTCATCATCACTTGAGCAAGCAATTAAAGCGATTGATACAGTTAATAAAAGAACAAAAAACAACCAAGATTTCTTACTCATACTGTCATTTCCTCCTTATGTATCTCTTTATTTTGACTCGCTGCCTGCCCTTCCTCAGAATAAAGATGACAAGCAACGTAATGCCCTTCTTCATGTTCCATCAATTGCGGAACAGCCTTTTCACAAATGTCCATTTTTAATGGACATCTTGTATGGAATATACAACCAGAAGGAGGATTCGACGGGCTCGGAATATCTCCCTGAAGAACAATGGACTCCTTTTCATACAATGGATCAGGAATGGGTACAGCAGATAACAAGGCCTGTGTATATGGATGCAGCGGCTTATCATACAACTTTTCACTCGTTGTTAGCTCTGCCATTTTCCCTAAATACATCACGCCAACACGATCGCTTATGTGACGAACGACACCGAGATCATGCGCGATCACGATATACGTCAGCTGAAATTCTTTTTGTAAATCCTGCATCAAATTTAATACTTGTGATTGGATGGATACATCAAGCGCTGACACTGGCTCGTCGGCAATAATTAACTTTGGTCGCGTCATCAAGGCTCGAGCAATTCCGATACGTTGTCTCTGCCCACCACTAAATTGGTGTGGATAACGTTTTGCATGGTAACTGCTCAATCCGACAATTTCCAGCAACTCTTTTACACGCTTTTTGCGTTCTGCAGCCGTACCAATCCCATGAACCTTCAACGGCTCCTCTAAAATTTTCTCAACTGTGTGCCTAGGGTTTAAAGAAGCAAATGGATCTTGAAAGACCATCTGCATGTCACGTCTCATTTTTCTTAACTCATTTTTCGAAAGACTTGTCACATCTTTCCCCTCAAAAAACACCTTTCCCTCAGTAGGTTCAATGAGTCGAAGAAGCATTCGTCCAGTTGTAGATTTTCCACAACCTGATTCTCCAACAATCCCAAGTGTTTCACCTTTTTGTACAGTGAAAGAAACTCCCTCTACAGCTTTTACCTGACCTACTTCTTTCCCCAGTAATCCGCCGCGAATGGGAAAATGCTTTTTTAACCCTTTAACTCGTAACAGTGGCTCTCTCGTCATTCACCGTGTCCTCCTTGCTATCAAATAAGAAGCATCGCGTTGAACGCTCCTCCGCTGTGTTATACAACGGTGGATCCTCCTGCAAGCATCGATCAAATGCAAATTCACAACGGGCTGCAAATCGACAGCCCTGTTTGATCGATCCTGGTCGTGGAACGTTTCCTGGAATGGAATACAAACGTTGCTTTTTGTGGCGCATATCTGGTATGGACTGTATGAGTCCACGTGTGTATGGATGCTGTGGATCTTTAAAGATATCAACCGCTAAACCATTTTCCACCACTTTTCCTGCGTACATTACTACTACTCGTTCACAAGTCTCGGCAACAACGCCAAGATCATGGGTGATCATCATAATGGCTGTATTTAATTCAACGTTTAATTGTTTCATCAATTTTAAAATTTGAGCTTGAATGGTGACATCTAATGCCGTTGTTGGTTCGTCAGCAATTAGAAGTTTCGGATCGCACACCATTGCCATGGCGATCATGACACGCTGTCTCATACCACCAGAAAGTTGATGTGGATACTCTTTCATCATTTCTTCTGCTCGAGGCAAGCCAACAAGTTTTAGCATGTCAATTGCACGTTTTTCGGCTTGTTTTTTGTTTCCTTTTTTATGTATAAGCGTCGCATCCATTAACTGGTTACCTATGGTGAATAATGGATTTAGTGATGTCATCGGCTCTTGGAAAATCATGGCCACATCGTTTCCACGAATTTGTCTCATTCTTTTTTCAGAAGCTGTCGTAAGTTCTTCACCGTTAAGCTTAATTTCTCCACCTATAATTTTTCCAGGCGGACTCGGGATCAATCCCATCACTGATAATGAGGTTACACTCTTACCACAACCGGATTCTCCAACGACGCCAAGAACTTCTCCTTTCCTTACATAAAAGTCTATTTCATCAACAGCAGGAACTTCACCGTCGTCAGTAAAAAATGAAACTCTAAGTCCCTTAACCTCTAAAACTGGTTCTTCACTGCTCATATGCCCCCACCTTTTAATTTAACGAATATTTTTTATTTTTCTAATATAAATTATTTTCTGTTTTTATTAAATCTTATTATACGAGGTTACAAGATTATTTCAATACTTTCTGTTCATTTTTGTCGAAATTATTAAATAATTCTGTTTACTGATGATGTTATTTCTTAAAATCAGATAATTTTTTTCCCTATATCAATGAATTGACTTGATTAGAAACCCTATTAAATTAGTAATCTCTCTCTCATCAATAATTATTTCATTATAATAAAAGCGAAAAACAGCCAATTGGCTGCTTTTTTAATAATGAATTCACTTTTCGCCTTTACTGTCCCTCGTTTTCTTCAATAACAACGAAATAAGTTTACTTCCTATTGATCAGACGCAATGAGTTGAATACAACGATCAATGTTGCACCCATATCGGCAAATATGGCTAACCATAACGTCAACCAACCTGGAATAATTAACAGCAAGGCTAACACTTTTAACCCTAAAGCAAAAGCTACATTTTGTTTAATGATTTTCAATGTTTTACGACTAAGTCGAATGGTTGCAGGTAGCTGATGGAGATCATCTGACATGAGTGCAATATCCGCTGTTTCTAGCGCAGTATCTGTTCCAGCACCACCCATAGCGATTCCTACGTCCGCAGTTGCTAAAGCAGGTGCATCGTTTACTCCATCCCCAATCATCGCGACTTTCCCATGTGATTGTTGCAGATTACGAATTTTATCAAGCTTCTCCTCTGGTAAAAGATTGGCTTCAACCGTCTTAATACCAAGTTTTTTACCAATTGCTGAAGCGGACAGCGTGTGATCACCAGTCAACATTACCGTGTTGGTAACCCCTTCTTTATGAAGCGCTTGAACAATTGATTCACTTTCAGATCGTACGGAATCCGCTGCAGCTAGACACCCAAGTATGGTATCTCCTTGCCCAAAGAGCATCACCGTTTGACCATCTTCTCTTAGCGTTTGAATTGCTTCATTTACTTCCAATGGTAGTTCTTTGAAGTCATTTGACCGTCCAACCCAATATTCTTTCCCATCAATGGTCGCTTGAACGCCTTTACCAGTGATCGATTGAAAGTCTTCTGCTTGTAACACGGGTAACCCTTTTGCTCTATCTATGACAGCAAGAGCCAATGGATGCTGTGAAAACCGTTCGATTGCAGCAGCATAGGATACTATTTCTTCTTCGTTCATGGTTGAGAAAGCTTCAACATGAGTGATTTTTGGACGACCTTCTGTTAACGTCCCTGTTTTATCAAAAGCTACAGTCGTAATTCGACCGGCCTGTTCTAGGTGAACACCACCTTTTATTAAGACACCCTGCTTAGCTGCGTGACCAATCGCCGTTACAATGGCAACTGGGGTTGAAATAACTAAAGCGCATGGACAACCCACAACAAGAATGGCTAAACCTCTATAAATCCACTCTGACCAATCACCCGCAAATAGCAACGGTGGCATCGTGGCTACTAAGAGAGCAATCATCATAATCGCAGGTGTATAATATTTTGCAAATCGATCAACAAAAGCTTGAGATGGAGCTTTTTCAGCCTGGGCCTCTTCTACTAAGTGAATAATTTTTGCAAGTGTTGTGTCGTTCACCCATTTCGTAACTCTAACCTCAAGGGCACCTTCTTCATTTAACGTGCCGGCAAACACTTCATCACTAGTTGATTTGTGTACCGAAACAGATTCCCCCGTAATCGCTGCTTGATTTACATAGGAAGAACCTTTCACAACTTCACCATCTAAAGGGATCTTTTGTCCTGGTTTAATCAACATCATATCACCAATTAATGCCTTTTCAACTGGAACAAGTTGTTCATGACCGCCTTTAAGAATGGTCACTTGCTGAGGTGCGATTTCCATAAGGGACCGTATTGAATTTCTCGCTCGGTCCATTGAATATCGTTCTAATACTTCACTTATTGCAAATAGGAATACAACAACAGCCCCTTCCCCCCATTCACCAATAATAGCGGCACCAATCACGGCAATAGTCATTAACGTTTTCATATCAAATTCAAATCGAGTTAAATTAAGCAAACCCGTTTTTAATAAGCGATGACCGCCAATGATGATTGATAAGCTAAACAGCAGAATGGCTGTGATGTTGTCTTCTCCTTGTTGTAATAATACAACCCACCCTCCGATTAAAAAGGGAAGAGAAGCCAGCATTGTTTGGATCTCTTTATTTTTCCAAAAGGATAGTGGTTCTGGCGGTTTTTCATTTTCATGTCTTACTTTAATTCCATCAAATGCACCCGCTTGCTCGAGTTCTGGGATTGATGTTTCTCCTACAACCATTAACTTGGATGCACCAAAATTCACTTGAACTTCTTGTACTTTTGGCAACTCTCGTACATTTTTCTCGAATTTTGCAGCACAACTGGCACAAGTTAGTCCTTCTAACCGATAATGCTCGCGCATCGATTTCACTCCTCTTTCGCATGAATAAGTGCAATGGATACAAGTTGATGTACATGTTCATCTGCTAGCGAATAAAAGACCTTTTTTCCTTCTTTTCGGTATTTTGCCAATCCCATCGTACGCAATAATCGTAAATGGTGTGAAGCAGTCGCCGTTGTTGCACCAATAATGTTTGCGACATCACAAACACACAGCTCTTTCTCAATGGTTAAAGCAAAAGCAATTTTGAGTCGAGTTGCGTCAGCTAGCGCTTTGAATAGCAATTCAACCCCCGCCACCTCTCCTACACGTAGCCTCACAGCATTTACTTTATCTTCATCAAATACACATTGTTCGCACGAATCTTCTACGCCTTTCTTTAACTGTTTTGTCAAAATGGTCACCTCATTCAAACGATCATTTGATTATAGTGTATGCTCGGAGGGTAAAACGGTTAACAGTTAATGTCAATATTTGTGTTTATTAGGCGGTAGGATGAGGCTCAGTTGTCTGACAGTCGTGTTCACTCAGCAAACTAACCAATCAAGTGCAAATTTTTTTTCGCGATTATTTCCCTTACAAACGTCTATTTTCTTGTCGAAAAAACAATCATTTCCCCGATACACAATTAACATTTCTATTGTCAAATAACCCTTTGTGCTTTATACTAAACACTACATTTAGTATTAAATATAAATATAAACACTACATATAGTGCATTCCACTTGAATAGGTGCCGAATATCGGCTTAAAGGGAATCTGGTCAAAACCAGAACTGTCCCCGCAACTGTAAGTGCTTAGATCACGTCAATCCACTGTGAAACCATCATGGGAAGGGACGTTGATTGGCTGAAGCATGAGTCAGGAAACCTGCCCATTCAGTAACGTACTATCTTCTTCGGGAGTTGAGAAGGTAGGATGAGGAAGCAACTGGATTCTTCATGACTCCTGTTCTTTTAACCATCCTACTTCCATTCTCTCTTATGGATTTTTTTGGTAAAAATGAATGAACGGAGGATATATTATGACAACTACACTTTCCCCACACTATCACGGGCTTCAAACGTGGTCGACAGATCAATTAGTTGAGTACTTTCAAGAAAAGTTAGGGCGTTATCCTACTTTAAACGCGCAACTCGTTTGCGAAAAAATTAGACAACAACTCACCCATAGACAAGATTATTCTCTCCATCAAGCAACACAGCTAATGATCTTATCAGCACTTGAGCGCATTTCAATTGAAGAGCCTGATTGGACGTTTGTTGCAGCTGATCTTTATCGTGACGTACTTTATAACCAGGCAGCTCAATCAAGAGGACATGAACCGACTCTTGCCTACGGATCATTTTACGAACTCATTCAAACTTTAACAGATCAAGACTTATATTCTGCTAAACTGCTTCAATCCTATTCAAAAGAAGAAATTGAAGAGATTGGCACAGCCATTGACCCTGCAAAAGATCAACTATTTACTTACATTGGACTTATCACGTTAGCTGATCGCTACTTGACAAAATCACGTCAGAAGGAAGTGTTTGAACTTCCACAAGAACGTTTTATGATCATTGCGATGACATTAATGCTGAGTGAGCCTAAGGATAAACGATTATCTCTCGTAAAAGAATCCTACTGGGCACTTTCAAATCTCTACATGACCGTTGCAACACCAACTTTATCAAACGCAGGTAAAAGCTATGGACAACTATCTAGTTGCTTCATTGATACGGTGGAAGACGATTTACGTAGCATATTTGATTCCAATACAGATGTTGCAACATTAAGTAAAAACGGTGGCGGTATCGGAGTTTATTTAGGGAAGATACGATCTCGAGGAAGTGACATTAAAGGGTTTAAAGGAACTTCATCTGGGGTAATTCCTTGGATGAAACAACTAAATAATACAGCAGTCAGCGTAGATCAGCTTGGTCAGCGAAAAGGCGCTGTTGCCGTGTATTTGGATGTTTGGCATAAAGATATATTGTCCTTTTTGGACGTCCGGTTAAATAACGGAGATGAACGATTGCGTACGCATGATTTATTTACAGGTGTGACTATTCCCGATTTGTTTATGGAAGCTGTTGAAGCCCGTGCGGAATGGCATCTTTTTGATCCTCATGAAGTGAGACAGGTCATGGGATATTCACTTGAAGATTTTTTTGATGAAGTAGCAGGCAGCGGAAGTTTTCGCCAAAAATATCTAGAGTGTGTACAGCACCCAACTCTTTCTCGTCGCACTATCCCGGCTATCGATATTATGAAATCCATTATGATTTCCCAGCTTGAAACGGGAACACCTTATATGTTTTATCGAGATACGGTCAATCGCATGAATCCAAATCCACATAAAGGCATGATTTACTGCAGCAACCTTTGTACAGAAATTATGCAGAATATGAGTGCAACAACGATGTCAGAGGAGTTTGTCAAAGACGGATCAATTATTACGGTAAAAACACCCGGTGACTTTGTCGTATGTAACTTGTCATCCATTTCCTTAGCACGAGCCGTGTTGTCGGATGTACTTCCTCGACTCATCCCAATACAAGTAAGAATGCTTGATAATGTAATCGATCAAAACACATTACCTGTCCCTCAAGCACGGATCACAAATCAAAAATACCGTAGCATCGGGCTTGGTACATTTGGTTGGCATCATCTTCTTGCTCGTAAAGGGATCCGCTGGGAATCCAATGAAGCCGTTGAGTATTGCGATACTTTATATGAAGAGATTAATTATTTAACCGTTAAGGCAAGTTTGGCGTTGTCAAAAGAAAAAGGATCCTATCCTGTATTTAAAGGATCCGAATGGCACAATGGCAACTATTTCAAGAAACGCCACTACTCGTCTGAACGCTGGACACATTTAAAAGAAGAAATTGCTGAGCATGGCGTCAGAAACGCTTACATGATGGCCGTCGCCCCAAATTCATCAACCTCTATTATTGCGGGATCTACTGCGAGCATTGACCCGATTTTCCGTAAACAGTATTCAGAGGAGAAAAAAGATTATCGCATTCCAGTCACTGCACCGGATTTAGGACCTGAGACAATCTGGTATTACCAGTCTGTTTATACACTTGATCAGCACTGGAGCATTCGTCAAAATGCTAAACGCCAGCGACATATTGATCAATCCATTTCATTTAATTTATATGTACGCAATGATATTAAAGCGAAAGAACTATTAAACTTGCATTTACACGCGTGGGAATCCGGATTAAAGACAACCTACTATGTACGTTCTACGTCAGATATAGATTCAATCGAAGACTGTGAAAGCTGTTCAAGTTAAGGAGGAAAATAACATGACTGTGAATCAACTTCAGAAACGAAAAATCATGGATTCCGAAGCACCGAACCGGTCGACAGGAATTGTAAATGGACAAAGTTCAAATATTTTAAACTGGGACGATGTCCGCTATTCTTGGGCTTATCCAAAATACAAAACGATGCTTTCTAACTTTTGGACACCATTTGAAATCAACATGGGAAATGACATCAAGCAATTCCCTCAACTTACAGAAGCAGAACAAGAAGCTTTCTTAAAGATTATTGGACTACTTGCCTTGCTTGATAGTATTCAATCAGACTATGCTGGCAAAGTTGCTGACTATCTAACAGACTCATCTCTCAATGCGTTAATGATTATGCTCGCTCAACAAGAAGTCATTCACAATCACTCTTACTCTTATGTTTTGTCTAGTATCGTGTCAAAAACACAACAAGATGAAGTGTTTGAATACTGGCGCACTGAGCCTACTTTACGACAACGAAACGACTTTGTCACGAATGGTTACGAGGCTTTTGCGGAAGATCCGACTGTTGAGCATCTTGCACAGTCCATCGTTTACGATGTTATTTTAGAAGGTCTTTTCTTTTACTCAGGATTCGCATTTTTCTACAATCTCGCTCGCAACCAAAAAATGGTCTCAACCTCAACCATGATCAATTACATCAACCGTGATGAACAAATTCATGTGGGGTTATTTGAAAAAATTTATAAAGAGCTGTTGAAAGAACACCCAAACATCCAAACAGAGGCGCACGATCAATTTGTGCAGGATACGTTCCGTAAAGCAGCAGAGCTTGAAATTGCATGGGGACATGAAGTGATTGGCAATCGTTTCGACGGCATCACAATGGATGACCTTGAGCAGTACATTCAATTCATGGCGAATAAACGATGTCATCAGCTCGGTCACGGAAGAAACGTCTTCCCCGATGCTCCGACGAAAAATCCTTTACGTTGGATTATTGCCTATCAAGAAGTTGACCAAGGAAAGACCGACTTCTTTGAACAAAAATCACGGCAGTATACGAAAACATCAGATGCGAATGGGTTTGATGATTTGTAAATTGGTGGGTTCGTATGACTAGTGTCGAGAAGGGTTTGTGGTCGATCGTGGGTAGGTTTGCTCACTAAATGACAATAGAACTTATTCTATTTAAAAAGCGATCAGCCAACACGGCTCGATCGCTTTTTAAACTATTTATTGTTCTGCTCACGATGTTTTTTTAGCACCAATTCACTCCTACTAGCGAGTTCCAAATAAAAATTGACCTTCCATAATAGTTACAGCCTTCCCATGTATCAGGCTCCTTTCCTCTTTTAACTCTACAACTAACCTCCCACTCCTTTTTGAAGCTTGAAGGGCTAAAAATTTATCTTTATTTGTTTTTTTATGCCAATAAGGTGCTAATACGCAATGGGCAGATCCAGTTACAGGATCTTCATTTTTTTTGCTGTTTGTATAAAAACAACGCGACACAAAATCAATATCTTTTTGATTGCTTTGACATGTTACAATCACTCTTCGTCCATCAATCTCTCTTAGAAGTAACAGTTAGGACTTAAAGGGGTTGGCTCGATTACAATAGGATAGACTCCCTAATTGCCAGCAAGCTCAAGAGGGCTATTTTAGAGGAATGTTGCTTTACTTAGGGAATATAAATCAAATCACTCGGTAAAGATTCTTCCCCATCATAGGTACCTGATGTCACAAAATACGAATAACCACGCATTACCGTATAACCATCCCATCTAGAAGGGGGGAAAGTCAGTGAGAAAACCGGTATTATTTCCCCAGTTTCTTCATTAACTTGATATACATATAATACCTCTTCACTACTATCGTCACTGTAATTCATACTAATATCTAAATACGCAATTTCGTCAGGACGAAACGGGTTGGGCTTATACCCTTTAATAGTGGGGGTTAGTATGTTCACTTTAACAGTATTTTCCGCTGGAACATCGTACGTATTACTTACAAATTGCTCACCCTCACTATTTGTTGCAATCACATAGTATGAATGTCCCCGTTCTGCGTCGAAAGAAATTTCCTTTCCCTCGTCACACTCATTAAGCCCAATGATCCCAAAAAGTTCATCCTCTGCGTCTTTATTAACTTGATATAGTTCTAGAGTAGAATCAAATCCAAAGGACCGTATCGTGTCCACGGAAAAATGAGAGGTTACTCTAAAACGAGTAATTTCCTCATAAGAGCCTTTCATGGTACGATCTTTTGATTGAGCTCCTATTGGAGAACTCCCCACCACAAAAAGAGAGTTTCCTACTAAAAAAACACAACTTACTAATCTTTTCTTTAATGCCATACTGTATTTACTCCTTTGATTTTATTACAATCAATCTTATGAAAATTTACGTGGGTGTAGTTTGTGCTTCGTTTTTAACTAAAAGGTCACCATGGCTCTATATCTTTGCCAGATCTACCTTGCACCAGAACGCTTTGTTTCATTTATTTAGTCTGATTTGTAATCATATTATGGGCTTTTTGGATTTCTCCTTCACTAACATGCTGATAATAAATGCCGTCAATAATCAATTCTTCACCTTGAATTTGGTGACTTTCTATATTTTTACCTGCGGAATAGTAATTTTTTGCAATATACTGCATGTCACTAAAAGATAGATTGGTCTCCACATTATTCTTAACTGCATCTAAAATATCTTGATATCGTTAAAAGAAGAAAGGCTTCCTGTTTTATTAATAATTTCAGTAAGGACCTGACGTTGTCTGTCTGCTCTACCGTAATCTCCACGTGGGTCTAGTTTACGCATACGTACATATCCAAGAGCTTGATCACCATCTAAATGAAGTTCCCCTTCTTGATAATGGAACCCCTTTTCATAAAGACCTTGTGTATCGGTCCATTCAAAGTCGTTATAAACGTCAACTCCGTCAACAGCATTGACCAAATCTACAAAACCTTCCATTTGTAAATTGATATAAAAATCGATGTCTATATTTAAGAACTGTTCGACTGTATCAATGGCCATTTGAGCACCACCAAAAGAATAGGCGGCATTAATCTTATCAACACTATCATGTCCGACAATCTCGGTTCTTGCGTCTCTAGGAATAGAAAACATTTTTACAGATTCATCTTCAGGGTTGATAGTAGCAAGGATAATCGAATCAGTTCGTCCTCTTAAATCGTCATCGTTTCCCATAAGCAGAATCGTAATCGGTTCTTTATTCTCTAACTTTTCATTTGTTGTTATGATAGCCTCTTCGTCTCTGGTTGGTAGAGGTGCATATATATCATCCGCAGTCCCTTTAACTGAGTTATAAATAGAATGTACGCTCATACCTATCATTACAATGGCTAATCCTGAGAAAATACATAGTGTCCAATATATCTTCTTTTTCATTTGTTCTATTTCCTCATCTCTATTTTTTGGTGAAAGTTTCAACGAATTTAATTGAGTCTCTTACAAACAAATTCAAATGAAGAATCTCTTGAGGATTGTTTCTTCAAGTCATTTGTAAACTCTCACGATTTATTTGTTGCTCCTTCTTAGCTGTATTGCAGCACCAATGATCAACGTTACTATTAAAAATATAGATTTTTTCATATTGTTCATGTTCACCTCGTTAACTGTAATCTGTATAAAATTCTCTGTCTTCCTACATGCTTAATTCTATAGACGTTTTCACCTCCATTTTTAAATCCTTCGCAAAGAAATTAAAGATTCCATATCAAGTGGACGAAAGATTATCTACCTATGACAAATACCACTACAAATTGGGGATCTTTTTAGCTTATAAATTCACATACATACCTTTAAAATTGAAAAGGTTGCATTGTCCCATCTAGCTTTTCTAAATCGAAATTATTTTCAGTCAAATAGTCTAATAATTTACGTAAATATTGTACTGTTGTACTTTGCTCATGTAATAAGATCACCACGTCTTGGTTCCATTCTTCAATCTGATTAATCGTGTAAGGTACATAATCTGATCCCTTGAATTTCCAATCTTCACTATCCACATGCCAATCCCACATTTTAAATCCATTATTTTTGACGGTTTCTCGATATTCTTCTGTCATACATGGAAAACTACCGTATGGAGTTCTAATTAGCACTGTATCTATACCAGTAATTTCCTTTAATGTTTGATTCCCCTTATTAATTTCATTAAGAATAGACTGACTAGATTTGTAGAATTCCGTCTGATCATGTGTTACCCCATGTAGGCCTACACCATGGCCATCATCGACCATTCTTTGGACTTCATTTGGATGATCTTTCATTCTTGGCTCTATCATAAAAAAGGTTGCCTTCGCATCATATTCGTTGAGTAAATCGAGCAATTCGCCAGAAATATTATCAGGACCGTCATCAAAAGTAAGATATGCAACTTTTTTATCTTCGTTTTTTGCTTGGCTATCATCAGTGACTACATCGTCATTATCTTCTTGGTCGTCATCAGTAACTACATCGTTCTTATCTACTGTGTCATCAAACGACTCCTTGTTTTTGGCAACTGCATTCTGTATTGAACTTGAAGAATCTTGATTTACATCATTGATACTAATTGCTATTATTAGCAACCCGATTGAGATGCATATTAGTAAACCTCTGAAAATGAAAGTCTTTCTGTTCTGTCTCATAATGTTATCCTCCACTAGATCTTAAGATATTATTTTTATCGTTTGTTTAAATAAGACATGATCCCATTAAAAATAGCAGTTGATACGTCTTGTTTAAATTCTTCTGAATGTATCAACGACTCTTCTTGTGGATTGCTAATATAACCTAGTTCAAGTAGAACCCCTGGTATATCAATTTCACGTATAACTTTTAAATCTCCAGACTTTAACCCTCGATCTCTTAAGGTTAGGGATTGATTCAGACTATTGTTTATGCTTTTCCCTAAACCCTTTTGAAATTTATGTTGGTAAAATGTTGTAAAACCACCTACGGATCTATCATCTGGAAAACTATCAAAATGTATACTAATCAAAGCATCTGCATTGTATGTCTCAACTAAATCCACTCTCTCGTCTAATGAAACATAACGATCGTCCTCTCGGGTAAGCTTTACATCTACTCCAGCTTCTTTTAGCTTTTCAAATAATATTTTTGATGTTTCTAATGTTAAGTCTTTTTCTAAAATCTCGCTAAATCCAATTGATCCAGGATCTTCTCCTCCATGCCCAGGGTCTATTAAAATCGTTGGAGATGCTTCTTGATTGTCAGATTTCAGTCGTTCTTGTGTTTCACTTTCTGATCCTGTATAAGACTGGGAACTAACAAAGTCCTTAAATACTATACTTCCTCCTAATAATACAAATATTAGCAAAATTATAAATTTTAATTTTAGTTTTTGTCTTTTTCTTTTAATTAATTCCATTTTTTCTCCTCCAAAGGATGTTATTCGTTTTTATATACTAAATTAATAGAATATTTACTCTTAACGAAAACGGTAAATCTATCGTTATAATTTCATTTTCATTCCCTTGTTCTGTTTGATTTACATTTAAACACTCTCACGACTTGTTGCTCCTACTTAGCTGCTTTGCAGCATCAATGATCTTAGTTACTATTAAAAATATAGATGTTTTCACCTTCATTTTTTAATTCTCATCAATTGATTCAATCTATCAGATTGTTAGTTGTTGCTTAATTACATTGTAACGACTGAATCTGTAGTTCTTCTGAAGGTCAACTGGAGAGTGTCTGGATTTTAATAGAAATAATTGGCAGCATATTGGGTCTTGTATTGAACTAAGACCTTTGGGCTGAAAGAACGAACGAGAACAAAAGAAGTTTGAGGCAATCATGGACATGATTTATCCGAGGCCTAGCGATATGGTCTTGCAGAATTGAAGCAAGAATTAATCTAATCGAAGAAGCGATACAACGAATTGATCAAGGTGATGCAATCGCGGTGGTTGAAATGGCATAACAGAATGTAAGAAAGCGAAGAAAAAAGAAGTTGAAGAGGAAAAAACCATTAAGAAGATGGACAAAAAACTCCAAAAAAAGCCATTTTAATAGAAACTTAGATGCATATTGACTGTTTATACTGCGATTCCAAACAACTGGTGACTGGATCCAACTTTATTTTGGCAGACTCCATCTTTGGACGAAGTTGTCCAATGCGCCTATTTCTCCAAATAAAGAGCTTACCACTTTCAGCTATCTCTCATAGACGTCGTCCTCTGTTCTTGCATATAATTGAGTACGTCTAGTTTGTCGCTTGCGGAATAGGTTGTATAGGATTTTCCGCTTCCCCTCTGTATTCAAATCGTTTCAGCCAAGTACGAAAACTACCTGGGTCTACATCTATAAAATCTGCGATCCCTCGAAGGGAACCTTCACCTACTAAATATCTTTTGACTGTCACTAGTTTTTCTTCTTTTGAAAATTTAGCCATAAAAAACTGCACCTCCAACTGTTAGTGGTGTCTAACAATTGGGGTGCAGTTCAGTCAACTAAATGGTAGAGGGGCGTTGCTTTACTTAGGGAATATAAATCAAATCACTTGGTAAAGATTCTTCCCCATCATAAGTGCCTGATGTAACATAATACGAATAACCACGCATTACACTATAACCATCTTAGCTAGAAGGAGGGGAAGTCAATGTGAAATCTAGTTTTATTTCCCCAGTTTCTTCATTAACTTGATAGATATATAAAACTTCTTCACTACTATCGTCACTGTAATTCATTGTAATATCTAAAAGAGCAACTTCGTCAGGACGAAACGGGTGTAGCTCATACCCTTCAATAGTGGGTGCTAATAAGTTCTCATTAACAGTGTTTTCCGCTGGAATATCGACTGTATCACTTACAAATTGCTCATCCTCACTATTTGTTGCAATCACATAGTATGAATGTCCCCGATCTACGGAGAAGAAGAAAATATCTTCCACCTCTACATACTCACCAAAAAAAGCACCTGCAAAAACTTCATCATCTCCGTCTTCATTAACTTGAAATACTTCTATTTCAGAAGCTCCAAAGGACAGTGAGATGTCAACGGAGCCAAAACCACTTACTCTAAAACCATTAATTTCAGCATAAGGGGCTGGGTCGTTCAGGGTACGATCTTTTGATTGAGCTCCTACTGGAGAACCTCCCCCCATAAGAAAAGAGTTTCCTACTAAAAAAACAATCAAACAACCAACTAACCATTTTTTAAATGCCATTTTGTATTTCCTCCTTTGGTTAAATTTTCTTACAAGCATTATTATAATCTTATTAAAGTTTACGTAGGTGGAGTTCGTGCGGAGTTTATGTGGAGTTCGTGTGGAGTTTTTAATTAGTAGATTTCTTTAAACTTCACAATCTTCACCCGTACTAGCAGCCATATAAATATACGATTCACGACTCGTATCAATTGTGAGCACAGAGGTTGATCCACTGTTTTTCAACACCTGTCTTACATAAGCAGTATTCGGATCAGGTAGATTGTTCAGTACTATAAGGCTATCCACAGTCGTATTAAACCAATCAACTTCCATTCTAGTTTTTTAATAGATAACCGCTGTTTTGAGTCATTAACCGCTTCTGTCGTTGAGTCAGCGATAATACCACTTGTCAAACAACACGACTAATAACAACTCAACAAATATTTTATAACCTCCTATATCCCACAGTTCAAACTGTCCTAACAAAAATCCAACAACACAAAAACAGCACTCAGAATAATAGCTGCGTAGACGTACGTTCCAGTTATTGTTTTGATAAGACTCTCCAGGTCTCTAAGTCCAGACGCTTCGACCATTCTTCTCTGATCTCATCTATATGATGCACGGCTCTAACCACTCGAATGAACTTATGTCGCAATCAATAAGTAACTCTCCTTTCAAAAGACATCCACAAAGTGAGTGCCCTACTAACTACAGATAAACTACACTTAAACTCTACTTAAACTACACCACAAATGTTTAACCCTTTGATAAAATCTATTAAACGACGTACAAATCGTCGTTGTAACTATCCCCTCAGATCAAAAATAGACTTTCTAGGCGAGGGGCCCCCTTGCCCCTCGCCTAGAAAAACGCCAAACCTTTAAAAAGGTTTGGCGTTTTTTTGTTATATATATCCACCACCTAGATAGGAGGTTCTTATTCCCTAATCGGATAGCTCAATTTGTTTAACTGGAAGGACTAGTAGTTCTTCCGCTCCAATAGAAGCATTGAAAAAGCGAAACATAATAATAGGTATAGTTTCATAGATCACATCCCCTCTCAAGTTGTTCTTGTATAACATATCAACCACTGCTCTTTTCGCCTAACCTTTTTCAATTCTTAGGCAACCCGTACAGTCAATCTCCACGTTCCATATATTGGTCTTTAGACTCTCAAAAATATGCGCCGGCATCCATCGCTACACCTTTTTTCCCAATCTAATTTCTTTTTGACCATCTTTTATGTATCTGAAAGCCTTATTATATCGGTACTTTTTTGGGTTTTCACGGAAGCTATAGATGTGAGGTACGTACATTATATATGCGTTCGATACGTATTTTTTCATGGAAGAGAAGTAAAGAGCGTTCGTTTTAACATATAGAAAACCCGAATAATGCACGAACAAGAATAGTTATCTAACATAAATACAAATAAGACAGCCGATATACTGAATGGTAGTTGGCGGTCTTATCTGTATTTATTACAGGGGATTATTACCAGTCTGTGTGTTTTTCCTTGTAGTCCTTGAGTCCGAACGGATTTTCGTCGATTATATCTCCATTTTCGTCGATTTGATTTCCATTTTCGTCGAATTCAGACTGTGTAGATCCTCCATTTTCGTCCAACATAAACGTCATTTCCTGACTTGCTTTCAGAAATTCTTCAAATGTCATATCACCATAAAATTCTTTCGTGAAGGGATCAATTTCCTTCCTAAATTCAAAAAATTCCTCGTTCGCAAAATTCATAGGTATTAGATTCCATTTTTCTTCAACATCATCCATCACTTGATTCTCTTTAATATTCTTTAGCCCTTCATTTAGCATATCAAGCAATTCTGTGTTTCCTTTTTTGACAGCCATTGCAGTTTGAGAATTCACTCCACTAATTGCTCCATTAACTTCCTTCCCTCCATCCTGAAAGGCCTCGTTAGTAAGATCCCAAAAATAATCACTCGTCTGATCTAAAATCTGTATGCCGTAATTTCTATCTTTCCACAATACCTCATAAAAAATAAATGTTGACTCCAACGCCACATCGGATTGACCGTTTATCACGTCTTGCAAAACTTTATCGGTTGTATCAAAACGACGTACGATCGCACCGAGGTCTTCAGCGAATAGCTCGGCGATAGTTTCAGCCACTGAACCTGTTTTAACCGCAAGAACGTCTCCTTTTTTAATATCGGTTACGTCCTTAATGTTACTTCCTTTTTTAGATGCTAAGGATCCATCGTACATCATTATCTCCTCAGAAAAATCAACTTGTTCTGAACGCTCAGATGTAATTGCTAACGATGTCGAAGAAATGGCGGCATCAATTTGTTCTGTTTGAAGTGAAGGAACAATAGAACCAAAATTCATCGGTTTGAAATCAACTTTAAGTCCTTGGTCTTCTGCAATGGCTTTGATGAGATCCGCATCAAAGCCTGTTACAGATCCATTTTCATCGATGTAAGAAAAAGGAGCATTCGCATTTTCAACACCAACTACAATAGTATCTTTCTTATAGCTAACACTATTTCCTTTTTGACTGTTATTATCGTTTCCCGCATTACTTTCAGGGGTTGAACTACATGCAGAGACGACTACCATTAAAGAGATTAAAATGCTGATTAAACTATTTTTTTTCATCGATTATACTCCTTTTTTCTTTTTGATATTTGACTTAAAGTAATTCAGAAACAGCTCACACTACTTGTTTAGTTCATCTAAAAAGGCGTTTCTATTTTCTTTCAAGGACTTTTTCAGTGCCCTCCTAATCATTCGCCTGGGGGTTTGTGCTATACTTTATCACGTAAATCCATATTGATTTAAAGCGAAATACAGTACAAAGATGAAAAAATATCATTTGCAATGTGAAACCGAAACTTAAATGAAAATCACAAGGGGAGAGTGAAGTGACTGCACCAAATATTCTTAACCAAGATTTCCGATCCCTTTGATAATCGATACATTTAGAGAAGGCTTTAAGTAAACGGAATCACCCAGAGGGTGTGGTCATTCTAGTCGCTCACCGCCCCAACTTTCCATATCTTCCTTGTACGCAGAAAATGAACCATCACCGACACTGAACAGTTCTTTCATGTGGGGGTCAATTTCCATAACAAAGTCCCAATTTTCCTCGGTAAAATGCTTCGATATTGCTAGATTCCATTTTTTTTCGATATCAGACATCACTTGATTCTCATTAATGGTCTTTAGCCCTTCATTTATCATACGGAGCAATTCTGTGTTTCCTTTTTTGACAGCCATTGCAGTGCTATTAGTAGCGGTACTAGTAGGACCGTCACCTTCTCCATAGGAGGCCTTCAATAGATAACTTAATGCATCACCATTTAAAAGCTGTATACCGTAATCTCTATCCTTCCACAATACATCATACAAAACATATTTTGACTCAATCGCCACATCGGATTGACCGTTTATCACGTCTTGCAAAACTTTATCTGTTGTATCAAAACGACGTATGGTCGCACCTGTTTCTTCAGCGAGTAGCTCGGCCATATTTTCAGCCGTTGAACCTGTTTTAACGGAAAGAACGTCCCCTTTTTTAATATCGTTTATCTTCTCAATGTTACTTCCTTTTTTAGATGCTAGTCCTGCATTGTCCGCCATTATCCACTCAGAAAAATCAACTTGTTCTGAACGCTCAGACGTCATTGCTAACGATGTCGAAGAAATGGCAGCATCAATTTGTTCTGTTTGAAGTGAAGGAACAATAGAACTAAAATTCATCGGTCTGAAATCCACTTCAAGTCCTTGGGCTTCTGCAATGGATTTGATGATATCCACATCAACTCCTGTTACATCTCCCTTTTCATCGATATAAGAAAATGGAGCATTCCCATTTTCAACACCAACTACAACTGTATCTTTCTTACTACCACTATTTGCTTTTTGACTGTTGTTATCGTTTCCCGCATTACTTTCCGGGGTTGAACTACATGCAGAGACGACGATCATTAAAGAGATTAAAATGCTGATTAAACTATTTTTTTTCATCGATTATACTCCTCTTTTCTTTTTTATATTGACATAAAGTGCATCTGAGACAGCTCACACTACTTGTATTAGTTCATCTAAAAAGGCGTTTATATTTTCATAGGCGCTCAAACAAATTTCAAAGTACTTTACTCAAGAATTGTTTTGTCCGTTCATTTTGAGGGTTTTTAAACAAAAGAGTCGGGTTATTTACTTCTACTATAGATCCCTCGTCCATAAACACGACTCTGTCACTTACTTCTTTCGCAAATCCCATTTCATGCGTCACAACGACCATCGTCATTCCTTCGTCTGCTAGCACCTTTATGACATCAAGAACTTCACCAATTGTTTCTGGATCGAGAGCAGATGTAGGCTCATCAAATAATAGAATTTTAGGTGCCATGGCAAGTGCCCTAGCAATGGCAATTCGTTGTTTCTGTCCACCAGATAGTTCACTAGGATAGGCGTTTACTTTATCCTCTAGACCGACTTTTTTTAGTAGATCCATCGCTTTTTCATTTGCCTCTTTCTTGTTCACATCCTTCACTTTTTCCATCGCTAGCGTAATATTGTTTCGTACGGTTAAGTGGGGGAAAAGGTGAAAATGCTGGAAAACCATTCCGATCTCTTGGCGAATCTTATTGATATTATGGTGCTTATCTTTTAAGTCTTGACCATTGACCATGACGGTCCCACTTGACACCGTTTCTAATTTATTTAAACAACGTAGAAGTGTACTTTTGCCAGAACCAGAAGGACCGATAATACTCACCACTTCACCTTCTTCTACGGTCAAACTGACAGATTTCAGAACATCTAGCTCACCAAATGATTTTTCTACATCAGACATTGCTATTACATTCATCTCAATTTCAACTTCCTTTCCATAAGATTAGAGATTTGAGTCAAGCTGTATACCATCACAAAATAAACCAATCCAATAATTGTCCAAACTTCAAAACTTGCGAACGTCCTACCAACAATGATGAATCCTTGTTGTGCTAATTCTGCAATTCCAATTGTATAGAGAAGAGAGGTGTCTTTTAATGTAATCGTCACTTGATTCATGAAGGCAGGGATCATTCTTCTGAAAGCTTGCGGTAAGATGATATACCGCATGGCCTTTATTTTTGATAATCCAAGCGTTCGAGCTGCTTCTGTTTGACCTTTATCAATGGATTCAATTCCTGATCGAATAATTTCCGCAAAGTAAACCGCTGCATTCACAGTAATTCCGATCATACCAGCCGTAAGTGGCTCCATCTTGATAAAGCTGAATGAGTTTAAGCCAAAATAAATAAAAAAGAGCTGAATAAGGACGGGTATCCCTCTAACCAGATTAATAATGGATAGTGCCATCCACTTAATTGGCTTAAATCGAAAAGAGCGAAGCCAAGCTAAAACTAACCCTAAAATAAATCCGAAAAATAATGTCACGAATGTAACAAAAATCGTGAGTTTTATGCCATCCCATAAAAAGGGTAGATTATCAATTAAAATAACTTTAACAGCATCCCATGTCATGTTGATTTAATTCTCCTTACTGGTTTTTTTGTTGCTCAATGAATAGTATAAAGATTAAATCTGTAGTTGATGTGACGTTAGTGCGGAGTTCATGCGGAGTTTTGTGGTAATATGTGTTAATTAAAAAGAATAAGGAGTGAACAAGAAAAAATCCCTCCACCACTGAATGGTAAAGGGATGTTGCTTTACTTAGGGAATAGGAGTATACATCGAATCACTTGGTAAATATTATTTAATATCAGAATTTTCTGATATTAAATAATACGAATAACCACGTATTACCGTAAACCATCATCGCGAGAAAGGGGAATTAAATGATATCAGCAAGCTTATTTCCCCGGTTTCTTCATTGATTTGATAGATATGTAATGCTTCTACATTACTATCGTCACTATAATTCATTCTAATATCTAAAAGTGCCAATTCGTTAGTGCAAAACGTGTGTGGCTTATACCCTTCGATAGTGGAGGCTGGTAAGTTCTCATTAACAGGTTGTTCTGGAATATAGAAAGCTGGTATACCCGAAAAAGAATCCATAAATGGTTGTAATAATTGATTTAACAAGATCTTTTCCCTTACTAACTTTTACACCTAATCTTATTGTAGCTTCTTTTATTTACACTTTGTTCGGTCAATATTTCCTTTAGGAATAAGAATAGTAAACAATACACCGTTTTGTTCATTTTTCAGATCATACGTAATACTTAACGCATCAAAAATTCGTTTCACTATATATAAACCTAGCCCGCTTCCACCCGTATGACGATTTATTGAATTTTCTGTTCGGTTGAAAGGTCGTTCAAAAATTGTATTCAAGTGTTCACTTTCCATCGTTATACCTAAATTGAATACTGTTACCTTTACATGTGAGGATTCGTCTTTAATTTCCACTTCTACCTGTGCTTGCTCAGGTGAATACATCATGGCGTTATGAATAATATTATGGAGGGCTTTGTTAAGCAATTGTTTGTCCGTATACACCTTAATTTCATCATCAATACGTGTAACTACGGATAAGCGCTTTTGCTTAGCAAAATAGTCTAAACTTTTAAGATTTCTTTTCACTTCTTGAGAAAGATTAATTTCAACTACTTCAGGATTAAATCCTACTTGATCTAACTTTGACAATTGAAGGATTTCACGCAATAAAATCTCCATGCCTTCCATTACTTGTAAAGATTCACTAATATACTTTTCGCGGTTTTTATAAGAACCTACTTTGTGTAACATTCCTTCTAATTGTCCTTTTACAATGGTAACCGGTGTTTTTAATTCATGAGATACTGCGCCAAATAAATCTTTCCTATCCTTCTCTACTCTCTCTATATATTCGATATCCTCTTGTAGCTTTTCATTTTTGATATACAATTCTTTCAATGAGTTTTGTAAATTATTAGACAGTTTATTTAAGCTCTTTGATAATTCACCAATCTCATCTTGGGATTGATACTCACTTTTTTTTGAAAAGTCTAGATTCGCCATTTTTTTTGCAACTTTGTTCATGTCCAATAATGGTTTAGATAATTTATGAGAAAATAAGGAAGCAGTAAGGATTGACATAACTAAGATCAATACACCTAAATAAGGGAAAAAAACTAAGAGAGCCTGTGTAGCTTCTTCAACGGCCTGTCTTGATATATAAACATCTGTGTTTTCATATCCATTCTCCCCATGGGACTCAACTAATCTGAGTTGGGTATGTTCCAAAAAATTATCTTCAGTTGTATACACATTTTTTGCATTACCAAGATTTATATCTGTATAGTAATCTTTAGGAGGCGCATGGATGATGAAAACATTATATTTTTCTGAATATTCATCAATGACCTCCCTATGGAACGCTTCTGATTTTGAATATTGAATGAGATCAAACATCTCCTCCATACCTTCAGCAATTTGCTTAGATTTGTAATTGACATAAAAATTAGGTAAAAATGTAATAATGAATAAATAAAGAAAAATTGCGAAAAAAATGAGAGCGATTGTTGTTATAAAGAAAATCTTAAACGTAATCCCTTTTTTTAAGATAGATTTTTTCCAATCACTTTTCAAGTATGTATCCAACTCCTTTCACAGTTTTTATATAAGGTCTATCTATTTTTTTTCGAATATTTTTTATATGAGTATCAATTACTCTTGTATCTCCATGATAATCATACTCCCATAACTGTTGCAAAATATCCCTTCTTGTAACAACCTTGTCTTGATTTTTTACTAACAAAATAATTAATTCAAATTCCTTTGTAGTTAACTCAATTTCTACGTTATCTATATATATTTTATGAGCATCTACATCAATATTGAGATCTTCAAATACCATTTTTTTAGTATCTTCTTGATACGTTCGTCTAAGAACCGCTTTTACTCGATTCACAAGTATGTTAAAAGAGAACGGTTTTGTAATATAATCATCGATTCCTAGTTCAAAACCTCTCAATTGATCAAATTCATCTCCTAGCGCTGTAAGTAATATGATAGGAATACTTGATTTCTTCCGAATCATTTGACATATTTGAAATCCGTCCATTTTCGGTAACATGATATCCAATATGATAAGATCAAAATTATTGTTTTGATATTTCTTTAAACACTCTTCTCCATCATTTGCTACTTCAACATGATAATGTTGAGATTCTAAAAATTCCATCACTAAATTCTGGATATATAAATTGTCTTCTACGACCAAAATTTTATACATTTTCTTCATTCCCCTGTTGTTGAAATTTGCTGACTGTGAAACACTCTCTTCTTATGACCAGTATTCCACATATTCAAAATTGTATAATTATTGATTTTCAAAAAAATGCTTCTGTTACGTAGTTGGATGATTATTTGCCACCTGTGTCTTCAACATTCTCTTAAAATTAAGTACACTTGATTTTTCTACTTTAGTGTTCCTCCAAAAAGACTGAACATAGATAGAGATTAAAAATCTGTTCCTCTTTTCTCATAGAAAGTTAAAACTTCTTGTTCAGCTTCTCCTGCTCTTCTTCTTCAGCTTCTTGTTTGTCTTCTTACATCTTCACCTTCTGTTATTTCATCAAATTGTTCTCTGTTAATTTTTATCGAAAATCCTCAACTTGTCCTTTGGCACAGCCACGATTCTTTCTTTGAAATTACGGGTACATTATTACGTAGCCCATGTTCCTTAATTCTTCCAAGACCCCTGGCATACTGTCTACATAATTTGCATATACAACAACAGATTCATACAAAGTGTTTTCCGTGTCCATTTCACAGAAGTCTTGAGAATTAACTAGTTCGTCGTTTAGTGTGCCAGTAAATGATTCAATTTCTGCGAACAGGTCATCCGTTATATAGACAGAATTAGTCCCACTATCCAATACACCAACAACTGTTACAGGGAAGTTTCTGACTTCTTCCTCATTTACCATAAATAAGTTCAGGCTGAATGTGTGACCAAGTACCTCTTCATCAAACCATTCTTCACCTTTAACTGCTTCAATCTCATTCATATCTTCAACGTTGTGGTCAGGAGATCTAGGAGATCTAAGGCTAGAAGGGAATCGGTCCCCGACGATTACTTCGTATTTTGATTCTGGCAGGCGGCCTTCAGCCAACTCGATACCTGCTTCTAATACAGAAGGGAAATGAGGTGAATAAGTGGACACAATCCCTTCATAGCCTTCAGTTGTATACTTGATACCAAGACAAAATTGACGAACTCCCTTTTTGCGAGTAACAGCTCGAACGCCTTCAATGTCTTCCATTCGAGTAATATCTTCATCATTTAGGTTCTCCGTAGAAACTTCAATCCCTACTACTTTTGTACTCTGTGGTATTTCTACCTCAATTTTTGGTGTATACAGTCCATAGGCAATCAAAAGTACGATTAAAAACGTACAGCCCGTTGCGATCATAAAGACCTTGTTTTTCTTCGTGTTTTGACGAATAAATCGGAATTGATCTTTTAATTTCATGCAAATTCACCGCTTTTTACAAGTTTTCCATCCGTAATCGTGATTGTGCGTCACTTGATCGTCATTCACGGTTGGTAGAACAGCAATGGTGTTTAAGTTTTCTGGAATCGTAAGCCCATCGGCATAACCGTTTTCTTTATTGATCATGCCACATAGTACTAGCAAGCATACGTTCAAGTTGGTCAAATGTTAAAGGTGAGTGGATCAGCCTCCACAACAACGCCAACACCGAAGAAAGAATACGTCCAACTACCTTTGTCTGCTGCTACATAGAGAACATACAAACTTGTGACGATTGATACGTGTCGTGGCAAGCGTAATATTTATGTGGCGGTTAGTACTGGTGCTAAGATTAGCAGAAAATAAAAAAATATGTACCTACTAATTAAAAACTCCACACGAACTCCACATAAACTCCGCACGAACTCCACCTACGTAAACTTTAATACGGTTATAATTAGAATTGTAAGAAAATTTAACTAAGAGGCGGAAATGCAGTATGGCATTTAAAAAATGGTTAGTTGGTTGTTTGATTGTTTTTTAGTAGGAAACTCTTTTCTTATGGGGGAAGTTCTCCAGTAGGAGCTCAATCAAAAGATCGTACCATGAACGACCCAGCCCCTTATGCGGAAATTACTGACTTTAGAGTAAATGATTTTGACTCCGTTGACATATTACTGTCCTTTGGAGCTGCTGAAGTAGTAGTATTTCAAGTTAATGAAGACGGAGATGATGAAGCTTTTGCGGTGGTGGTGAGTATGTAGAGGTGGAAGATGTTTTCTTCTTCTCCGTAGATCGGGGACATTCATACTATATTTTTGCAATAAATAGTGAGGGTGAGCAATTTGTAAGTAATACATTCGATGTTCCAGCGGAAAAATAATGAGAACTTACTAGCCCTCCCTTTTAAACGTATTCCCCGGTGCTCCGACGAAAAATCCTTTACGTTGGATTATTGCCTATCAAGAAGTCGATCAAGGAAAGATGGACTTCTTTGAACAAAAATCACGACAGTATACAAAAACATCCGATGCGAATGGGTTAGATGATTTGTAAATGCTCCCACAGGAGCCGCTATGACAATAGAACTTAGCCTATTCCACAGCCTTTAAAATAAAAAAGCGATCGGCCAACACGGCTCGATCGCTTTTTAAACCAATTTATTTTCTTGCTCACGCTGCTTTTTCAGCACGAGTTCACTCATACTGGCGAGATCCAAATAAAAATTGACCTTCCATAATGGTTACAGCCTTCCCATGTATCAGGCATCTTTCCTCTTTTAATTCTACAACTAACTTCCCACTCCTTTTTGAAGCTTGAAGGGCTAGAAATTTATCTTTATTTGTTTTTTTATGCCAATAAGGTGCTAATACACAATGGGCAGAACCAGTTACAGGATCTTCTTGTTTTTTATTTTTTGTATAGAAACAACGTGACACAAAATCAATATCTTTTTGATTGCTTTGACATGTTACGATCACTCTTCGTCCATCAATCTCTCTTAGAAGCGAAAAGTTAGGACTTACTTTATAAACATCTTCCTCTGATTCTGTTTCAACAATATAATCTAACCTGTTTTTCTCCACTGCTAAAATTGGGATATTCAACGCGTGCTTCAATTGGCTAGGAAGTATACATGGCTCAGGACGTTCGATAGGAAAATCAAGCTGGATCCAATCTGTATTTCTTTGCGCAAGTAAAGTACCACTCTTGCTATTAAACTTAATTAACTTCTCATTTACTCCAATGTGTTCCCATAGAATGTGAGCCGCCGCTAATGTAGCATGTCCACATAAATCTACCTCCCCTTCATCAGGAGCAAACCATCTTATGTTGTAAAAGTCTTCGCTTTCTCTCTTATATAAAAACGCTGTTTCTGATAGATTCATTTCTTGAGCTATATTTCGCATTAGTTCTTCTTCTATTTTTTCTTTCAAAATACATACACCAGCTGGATTACCTGTGAAAGGTCGTTCAGCAAAAGAATCTACCGTAAAAATTTTCATGATATTCACTCCTTTTTTTAATGCAATTTTTTTCTCTCCCGTGGTATCTAAACCTTTAGATAAAAAAGCGATCGACCAACACGGCTCGATCGCTTTTTAAACTATTTATTTTCCTTCTCACGCTGCTCTTTCAGCATACTCTCGATTCGATCTAACTGTTTTTTTCGTCCAAATACACTACGAACAATAAGAACGACTCCAACGATTAGTCCTGCTAAAAAAAGAAGCATCACCAATTGAAAAATAGCGTCCACTGCGTTAAATCCGCCCATAACGTTCATCTACCCTTTCGAATAATTATGTATTAATACTATTATATTGATATTTTACCTCCCTCACTTTCACAAGTCAAAAGCTCAACAAACACTCCATTACCTGTCAATTCAAATAAAAAAGGACAACTTCGCTCACAGGTGGAGTCTGCCCAAAATGAAGATGAATTTATCCATCAGTTGTTCGATATTG
The DNA here is from genome assembly GCF_040801915.1 of Jeotgalibacillus marinus. Classification (NCBI taxonomy): domain Bacteria; kingdom Bacillati; phylum Bacillota; class Bacilli; order Caryophanales; family Caryophanaceae; genus Jeotgalibacillus; species Jeotgalibacillus marinus. The sequence goes on from NZ_JBFMIA010000009.1 coordinate 107,417, forward strand.
CTTTCATTTTTCATTTTGCGTAAAAAAGCCTAGAAACCATTGGAATAAAAGGTTTCTAGGCTCAATAACAAGATTATATGTGAATATTGAATTGTACATGCTTATTGTTTGAAATGCTTATTCAATATATCTAAAGTAATATCTTTTGCATTTAATCCTGTATCATCAATATTGGTAACAAAAACATAGGAATCGTCTCCATTTTCTACAAATCCAACGTACCATCCTACTTGACCATCTGGTCCATCCGGTGACGATCCTGTTTTCCCGTAAAGGACATAAGGAGTGTCATCTTCTTGAGCCATCATACGCTTCACTGTTCTCATTATATTATTATCAAAAGGAAGGTCTTCCTTATAGAGTTTTTCTAAAAACTCCACTTGTTCCATAGGAGAGATGGCTAATGAGCTGCCTAACCAAAACTGATCTATTCCCCCACTAATGTCTTCATTTCCATATGAAATTTTTGAAAGCCACTCTTGCATCTGCTCTTCACCAATGTCACGAGCCATATCTTGATAGTACCATACTACTGAATATCTCATAGCTGAACCAAGGGTATTGTCTTCATTCCATTTTTCGATTTCTCCTCTGTCAATGCCATCCCAGTATTTTATTTCGTATTCATTTTCTACTGCTCCAACTTGTAATCCAATTAATGAATTAGCAATTTTAAATGAAGATGCAGGTGTGTATCGCTCATTTGCTATCTCTTCATTATATACAAAAGTTTCTTCTCTTTTTATATCACGTAAAATAAACGTTCCGTTGTAATCGTTAAAGGATTCTTCAACTTCAACTTCTATTTTATTTATATCTTGTGTCTCTTTAACATCTTCTGTGGTACGGACTTGAATGGTATACGCAAAGGTAATAACTAATAATAAAAATAAAATAGAAAAGAAATAAAACTGTTTTTTCACTACTATCATCATCCTCATTAAGTAATATTAAGCAAATTTAGTCAAAGAAATATATGTTCTGTCAAAGATACCCGTTTTGCCGTGAAAAATACGTGATTTATAAGCTGTAAACGTTGGTATGTAAATGATAAATCACCATACGTTCATGAATGGTTTATCCTCTTGGCACATCCCTGTCCGGTCTGTGTATACATATTGTTTAGATCTATATAAATATCGTTTAGGTTTGTGTGTAGCGTTGTTTAATAGGATCTATCGGTAATGTGTGGAACAAGTAAAAGAACACCTTGCGTCAATCATTCCGATCTCTGCTTGGTGTTCTTCGGATTTAATTATTGACCTGTATCATTAGCAAGCGGTTTTGTCGCTTCTATGGCTTCTGTTGCTACCCCTAGGGCTTTACCTGTTGCTTCTTCGATCGCTTCTGCTAGGATGCTAGGTTCTGGTTCTTCGTTTTTTGTATCTAACCAATAAAATACATACGATAATGCAAAAAGAAGAGAGGAATAAAAGAACACGGCTGATAAAGCGGGATAGACTAGCAATAAAAATAACAGGGTAAAAAGATAAATCAGTATCATTGTTAAACATCACCTTTTTTCTTCTCTTGTATGGTGCGGGTTGGCTTTAAGTCCACCCCACAACGTGTTCAGTCATCATCTATTACTCTATATGTTCGATAGATTCCATATGCGATGAAAATCAGATACACCAGCACTGTTATGGAAATCATGTACAATGTGTCAGGCTTTAAAAGGATCGCAATGATGGTATAGAAGGCCATCAGTCGAATGTGGTGTAAGACTGTAAAAATTTACGCATATTAGTCCCTTTCCTGTTCATCGTGACCCGATCCCTTTGAATTTCAGGTAGCTTTTTTGTCTGTTCAATTAGTTCGTGGATTCATCCTCTGTTCCGTCACCAAATAGACCAGAAATCGCATCTACAAGGCCTTGGAAAAAGTCTTTTACTCCTTGCCAGAAGCCTTCATTATTTACGACTTCTCCAAGTTTGTCCTGAATTTTATTTGAAAGTTCCCCTAGCTGATCCTTAACATTATCGAAATTGATATTTAAACTTCTCATTTGTTCAAATAGATCGATTAGTCTTTGGCGATCTTCTGCGCTTAAATTGATTCCAAGTTTGGCAAGCTGTTCTTCAACGATCGCTTCAATATCTTCACGTGTTGCAGGGTTTTGATCTGCTATGGCTTGTTTGATATCAGCCAATAATTCACTTACTTTTTCTTCCTCAATACCTTCTTCATTCGCTAAGTCTGTTGCTAAGTTTAATTCATCATTAGCTACTTCTAGTCGTTCGGTATCGAGCTCCTCACCACTTACTTCGTATGCTTTATAAATACCTGTTAACGCAGAGTGTCCACTAACCTTGACTGGAGAAGCAACTTGAACGGTTGCATTTTCAATTCCAGCAGTCAGCAATGCATTTGCATACATCGTGTCTGTCACTTCTGTGATATTTTCAGGGGTCACTTGCTCAATGACGAGGCCTTTTCCATCTTCTTCGCGCGTAATTTTTGCAGATGAAAACATGCGAGCATTTCGATCTTCACCGTCAATAAAGCGAACAAGATCTTCTCCTGTAACCGTTATTTCTTCGACCATTTCTGGATTAGTAACACCGAGCATGTCACGAACTTCCTTTTTTTGAGCATCTGTTAACGAGCCACCAAGTACTAAAATTGGCAAGCCAAATTTTTCATTAATACTATCTTCGTTATTGTTTTCTGATGCAAACGTGCCATTTATCCCCAAATTTAGTGAGACGATAAAAGCTAGTGCTACCATTGTTAATCGCTTTATCATATTATCAATCTCCTTTTCTTTTAATTAATAAATTTTATTTCCCATTTAACACAAAACCACTAATGTCCTCACAAATAAGACGTTTACAAGGCAATGAAGGTTTCACTACATTCACATAAATAAATGCGGAGATTCTCTGCGTTTTAGGTTGTCTTTTGTAGATCTGTCGTTAAATGGATCGCTTGCCCTTTGACTTCTTGAGCAAATCCATCTATTTCGTTTATCGCTTGTTGAAGTGCCTGGACAGATGTCACAATTCCTTCAATGCTTTCATCATTTTGTTTTGCGTGTAATTGCAATACTCTCATTTCTGCTCCGACATTTTCACCCCCAGTTGCTGATTCACGAGAGGCCAAAACGACCATATCAAGCTGTTGTTTTAAGCTTTCTTGTAAATGAACAAGTTGGTCAAATACAATAGAAGCTTCATGAATGGATGACATACTCTTGTCCACTTGCTGATCCGTATGTTTTAGTGACGTCGTTACTTCCTCTTTGGCTTTTAAAATGTCTACTACAATGTCTCGAATGTGCGTTGATGCATCAGCTGATTGTTCTGCTAGTTTGCGAACTTCACCTGCTACGATCGCAAAGCCTTTACCATGCTCACCTGCTCTTGCCGCTTCAATGGATGCATTTAAAGCTAAAAGATTCGTCTGGTCCGCGATTTGTGTAATGGCATCGAGCGCTTGACCGATTTCATTCGTTTTTTGCTCAAGATGACTAACAACTTGCACAGAAAGCCTTGAGGAAGCCTGTACATCAGTCATTTGTTGAATTGTTTCTGCTAAGTTTTCTTTATTTGTTGTCGCTACTTGAATGACTTCATCTGTCAGTTCAAACATGTCATCTGAACGACTAGAAACACCTTGGACTTCTCCAACAATACGGTGCATATTCGCCTCTGTTTGACTTGTTGACTCACGATAACGCTCAGCAACGGCCTCCATTTTCTCAACCTGCTCACCCACTTGGCTGACTGCTTGAGTCGATCCTGACAAATGGGAAGATAATTCATTTACCTTTTCTTCAAGACGGTGCGCTGACTTTTCTACCTTTTGCAACACACCGCTAAGTGCTACCTGCAATTGTTCACTATCCTCCACTTTCATACGTGAGCGTTGAGCAGCAATTAGTAAAACAAGCCCAATTAACACGTACTGAGCAACGTAGTATACCCCTGTTAAAATAGAATTCTGCATACTTGTTTCAACAATCATTGGATCAGCAAACACAAGGTGAGTAAATTGAGCTACGACAAGTAAAATCGATGAGGCAATCAGTGACCCTTTCATCCATTTCGCATCGGCATATAGTGCCGCAATACCGAGTGGCACAAACCATAAAAACGGGACATTCACCCAACCTTTTGTATAAAAGAAAAATGCTAAAATAATTGTTGATAGGATGGACACTTGTTTAAAGTATATTGGAGACGAAGAAATTTTATAATAGCATGCTGGCACGAGCAATAATAAAAACTGAACGTTGTAAATGATATTTATGACGGTCCACTCTGGTATGCCATACATGACCACTTGCACCACCATGTTGATGATCATTAATACCGAAGCAAAAATAAAAATTTTACATAGCAAAGTCGATAAGCGCTCTTCAGAAAATCGATTTTCATTAACTGTTTGACTGTTCAATACTTTCCCCAACTTTCTCTTTATCGATGATAAATAAATTATACTTTATCCCCACCTTTAAAATAAACGTATTTTACCTTTATATTCTTTGAATTTCACATTTTCAAAAATTTACAAATGGATTGTCCTATTAATAACTTTTCTTAGAATTATTGAACCCTATCGCTTATGATTAACTTATTAAATAGAATTGGGGGATGAACGATGAGAATACTAATTGTTGGTGCAGGAGCGATCGGCGGTTATTTTGGTGGTCGCTTGGTTGAAAAAGGGGAGGATGTTACGTTTCTTGTCCGTAAAAAAAGAAAGCAGCAACTAGAACAATCAGGCCTAAAAATTACAAGTGTACACGGAGATATGGAAGCAACACCTACATTACTTTTGTCCGGTGAGGATTGCACACCATTTGATGTGGTCCTACTATCCATTAAATCGTACCAGCTTGAGGGAGCGATTAATGATCTTAAACCGTATGTTAGTACAGACACGATGATTGTTCCTCTATTAAACGGAATCTCCCATATAAAAAAATTGGTGGAGGCATTTGGAGAGGATTCCGTGCTTGGAGGTTTATGCTTTATCGAAACAACATTAGATTCAGATGGCACCATCGTTCAATCCAGCCCAATCCATGATCTTATATTCGGTGAACGGGACGGTCAAGTTACAGAAAGAATTCGCAAACTTGAAGCATTATTTAGCGATACGAGGGCAACGTTTCAATTAAGTAAAAACATCAATCAAGATATGTGGCATAAATATTCATTTATTACAGCTCTATCTGGCGTAACGAGCTTATTTCGAGCACCCATTGGACCCATTCGTGAACAAGAATCTGGTTTCAGAATGACTGCAGATTTATTGAATGAAATCTCTACTGTGATGAAAAAAGTGAATGCACCGATTAAAAGCAATCTACCAGAGCTTCAACTTGAAAAAATGCTCCAAATGGGGCATTCGATGAAGTCTTCTATGCAACGAGATATGGAAAAATCATTCCCAACTGAAGCCGATCACTTGCAAGGATTTCTATTAGAAAAAGCGTTAGAGCATCAAGTCGAAACACCGATTTTACATGCTGTCTATGCGAATTTAAAAATATACGAGGCTCTATTGGATTAAGTCTTCGGAACCCGTTCATTTTCAGAAGAAACAGGCATCCTATGGTGAGGCTTGGCTATTTTTGCGACTTTCTTGTATAATGGATTTAAAGTAACTTTTTGTAACTTTGTATCTTGAAATTTCAGTCTAATATATATAAGGAGGGGGCCACATTGCCCACACCACTTTGCCCCAAATATGAACAAGCCTTTCAACTGCTTGGTAAGCGCTGGAATGGTGTCATCATTCGTGTGCTTTCGAATAGCCCTAAACGCTTTTCAGAAATAGCAGAGCCGATCCCACAGATCAGCAATAAAATCTTGACCGAACGTTTAAAAGAACTAGAAGCACACGGCATTATTGTGCGAGAAGTATACCCAGAGATGCCTGTACGAATCGAATATCGATTAACAGACAAAGGGCATTCACTCACCCCTATTTTAGATGAAGTACAAAAATGGGCGGACGAATGGCTAAGTCAAAAAGAATCATGTGGAAAGTCAGCCAAATGATGGCTGACTTTTTTATTATGTGTATTTTCACTACCATTGTTCTTTCACACTTTAACTCAACTGCTTCTCCATTCGTTTAATTTTCACTTGGTGATTTTTCGAAAATGATACTCGTCTTTACACGATTCTTGTTTCGGAACTTTTTGCACCCAGTGGTACTTAATCTGAAAAAACAGAACTTAGTATCAAATACTTGTTCATTTCTCCATAGAGACATGAAAACCACTAAGAGATCGTATACATACACGAACACGATCGATCTATTACCTTCATACACTATAAAGAAGAATTTCTTATCGAGTAGAGGTTATTGAATTTAAAAATATATGAAAGGTGAGTTAAATGAAACAGAAAACAAAATTAACTGGAACTGTAATTTTCCCAAATGATCCTGCATATCAGCAAGCGCGTATGAACTGGAATCCGTTCACCAATGCGTTTCCCATAGTTTTTGTTTTTGCACAACAAAAAGAAGACGTAGCAAATGCTGTTAAGTGGGCACGTGAAAATAATGTATCCATTCGGATGCGTAGTGGACGACATTCATTGGCAAAAGATTTTTCACAGGTAGATGGTGGAATAGTCATAGATGTCAGTCAAATGAGAAATGTTATGTTAGATAAAGAAAATGGAACTGCCACTGTAGAAGCTGGGATACGTGTAGGGCCTCTTGTAAAGATGCTTGCTCAGAAAGGCGTTTTAGCTCCTTTTGGAGATAGCCCGACCGTTGGCATAGGTGGAATCAGTACAGGTGGAGGAATTACAGTTGTTCAGCGTACAACCGGGCTAATCTCTGATAATATTTTATCTGCCACTATCGTTGATGCCAACGGGAAGATACTCTCTGTCAGTGAAAATAACAATCCAGACCTCTTGTGGGCTATCCGAGGAGGTGGAGGAGGTAATTTCGGCATTATCACTTCCTATACATTTAAAGTTCGAACTGCACCTTTTCAAGTTGGAATATATGAAATCATTTGGCCGTGGGAACAATTGGAAGAAGTGATTGGTGTATGGCAGAAATGGTCTCCATCTGTTGATGAAAGATTAGGTTCAATATTAGAGGTGTTTTCAAAAACGAATGGCTTACTCAAATCGCAGGGAATTTTCCTCGGTTCTAAAACGGAACTGGAAAAGTTACTAGAACCTTTGACAGGTGTTGGAACTCCGATCAAGGTAATTATTGAAGAAGTTTCACTACCGGAAGCTATAGAATTTTGGATACCTAATAAACCACTATTTGACACAGATAATTCTACATGGTCATCTGCCTGGGCCGAGCAAATCTTGCCTCAAGAAGGACTCAAAGAGATTAGAGATTTTCTAGAAAAAGCAACTGGAAGCTCTAATTTCTTTTTCCTTAACTCAGGGGGCGCTATGAACCGTGTACCTTCCGAGGAGACAGCTTTCTTTTGGCGAAATACAAAATATTATATGGAATGGAATGCTAAATGGACGAAAGATTCTGAAGCCCAAAAGAATATCGAATTGGTTCAAAGCACACGTACAGATCTAACTCCCTATGTAATCGGCTCATATGTCAACGTACCTGACTTAAGCATTAAAAATTACGGTCAAGAATACTATGGTGATAATTTTGCCCGACTTCAACAAGTCAAAGCAAAACATGACCCTGAAAATATTTTCAACTTTGCACAGAGTATTCCTCCTGCTTCTACTTGCTAATCACAGATGAAAATGATAAAAAGGGCTTCCTTAACTGATAGCCCTTTTATTTTGGATGAAGTACAGAGCCTCGAGTTTATTTGCTTCTTACCTGGTAATGGTTACAGCCTACCCACAGTATTAGTTGGTAAAAAAGTGTCTAAGTTACAATTTGTATACATACAATGAAAATCGAGAAACTCACCTTGATCGGCCCAAAGATATTTAGGGATTATTTTCATAAAACACAAAGTTTAAAAATCTCAATTTCGAGAATTTTTCATTTGAAGTAGTTGACATACTAAAACTAAGGTTGTATTATTAATTACAAATAACAACTAAGTTACTTATTGTAACTTTTAAGGAGGAATTTTTTATGACAAAGAGATGGGCAGTAGATGCAGCACACTCAGGTATAGATTTTTCTGTAAAACACATGATGATCTCACGTGTAAAAGGTTCATTCAATGATTTCACAGCAAACATGGAAGCAGATGTAAATGATCTTTCAACAGCAAAAATTGACTTCATAATTGATGTAAATAGTATTGATACACGAAACACAGACCGTGACAATCACTTACGTTCAGGAGATTTCTTCGATACTGAAAACTACCCAGCAATCAAGTTCAATTCAACCGACATTAAAAAAGTTGGCGATGACGAGTATGAACTTACTGGTGATGTAACAATTAAAGAAACAACGAAAAAAGAAACATTCAAAGTTGAATTCGAAGGCTCTGGAAAAGATCCTTGGGGGAACGAAAAGGTTGGTTTCACTGCAGACGGAAAACTTAACCGTAAAGAGTATGGCCTAGCGTGGAACCAGGTTCTTGAAACAGGTGGCATCATGGTTGGCGAAGATATAAAAATCAACCTGCAAATTCAAGCACAAGAAGCTTAACATAGAAAAAGTCGTGTTCGATTTTTGAACACGGCTTTTTAGTTTTAGATGCAACCGCCTATTTGGTTGGTCTATTCCCTCACGAATAATAATAAGTAAATTTCCAGAAAAATGTTTTCAACACCTTTTGCATATTTTTCACGCTTTGTTCAATCCTAAAATGAACACATTATAAGCGAAAGGAGTCGAAAGCTTTGTCTAAAAAAACTGATAAAACAAACGACTATAGTGAGGAATTTGGAGATGAAGTAATCCAGCGTCAAATCCAAGAAGTGTATCAAGAAGGAACCATTGATGAACAAGGAGCCCAACACGGCTATTCCAAATCGCCAGGTTCTGTTAAAGGAAACAAAAAAAATGATGGACCAAACTATCCAGCCACTTAAACTTAAAGCACAAGAGGGCGCTTAGCAGCGACAAGCAAAAGGCGAGCACTGAAGAAGGAACTTTTTTCCTTCAGCATTGCTTGACTTGTGACCTCGAGGCACTAGCCACTGGATATGGAGCGCAAGCGGCTCGTTCAGACCCGAACATTTTTAATATAAAAACACGCCTGATCGTAACTTGATCAGGCGCGTTTTATTGGTAAACTACAACAGCGGAACGAACCACCAGATTTAATAATTTCAGAAATATCGAGTTCAATCACATGGTATCCTGCTTTTCGTAATCGTTCATTCAACTCAATATTTACAGGTAAACTTAACACATTTTTATCACCAAGAGATAAGACATTCGGACCCATTGTAAACTGTTCATCCTCATTCACTTCAATCAATGAATAATGACTTGCGAACTGTTCAATGGTTTCCTTGCTAAAAGCTTTTAAGTAAATGAGTGCTTCTGTTGAAGATATCACATTAAATAAACAATCCAAATGAAGATATTGCGAATCAAATGGTACGGCAATGACGTCATGTGTAGGAAGCTTTTGTTGCAACTCTGCAATAGCCTCTATAGTTGTACGTTGACTGATTCCTACCCAAATCGTTGAGCCATCAATAATTACATCGCCACCCTCTATTGCATGTGTGTCAATTTTGTCATGGTTGATTCCCATTTCATTTAACCAATCCACTAAGACCATTTCTTCACCGGATCTCATTTCTGTACCCATGTGAGAAACGTACACTGTATCCCCGATGGTAAAGCCGATATCACGTGTAAACACTTGCTCGGGAAATCTTTTGATTGGAGGTAATTGAATAACATCCGCGCCATAATAATGTAGCGTCTGGATAAATTTTTTATGCTGCTCCATCGCTTTTTCTTGATCAATGTTTTCGTCTAAAAAATGTTTTTGTGTTTCATTTATAGCTTCTTCTATTTTCATAAATGCAGGTGGACAGACCATGACACGTGTTAGTATATCGCTTTCACTTTCACAAAAAATCGATTCATTACTTTCTTTACTTTCCATCAACATAACTGGGCCTCCGATTTTTCCTTTTTTATTGGTAAATAAAATCGATATGAGCTAACCAGTAATTGCACTGATCTTTCCATTATATTCAGAATCAAGTCCAGATAGAACTCGAATAGCATTTAATCCATTCCTTTTTTTAAAAAAATCCCCTCTTCATAACCAAAGAGGGAATCTTTCGACATCTATTGATAAAGTTTGTTTGGTTAATGCAAAGGCGTTCGTTCAGCCAAATGACCTCGAATAATCGGTCCCCATTTTTCATATTCAACCAAAAATCCATCATGACCAAATGCTGTTTCAATCTCATGAAAATATCCTCGGGAAGTTGATTGAATAAATGATTTAATTTCCTTCGGTGGATACAAAAGATCGCCAGTAAAGCCAAGGCCGATCACTTCTGCTTCAATTCCGTTGGCTGCTTTTTCGATTCCACCTCGTCCACGCCCGATATCGTGCCCGTTCATCGCATAAAGTAAATACAAGTAACTATTCGGATCGAAACGTCTCGCGATTTTTTCACCTTGATAGCGCAAGTAGGATTCCACTTGATAATAAGGGCGCTCATCCGCTTGTATTTCTTTCTCTTCTCTTGAAAACCGACTATCAAAAAGAGATGGACTTCGATAGGTCACAAGCCCAACCATTCTCGCAACTTCAAACCCTTTAACGAGACTTGAATCTTGATAATTTCCGTGATCCCATCGTGGGTCCTGCTCAATCGCATGAATACCAATGCGATTAAAGGCAATACCATAATCACTCAATGATGGAGTAGCAGCTAAAACAAACAATTGATCCATGAATTGTGGAAATAACACACCCCACTCAAGTGCTTGCATCCCACCTAGTGAGCCCCCTATAACTGCTCTTACGTGATTGATGCCCAATTTTTCAAGCGCTTGATGTTGAGCTGTCACCATGTCTCGGACGGAAACGAATGGAAAGGATAAACGATAATTTGACTTCTCATTCAAAGGTGAAGCAGGCCCAGTAGAACCGCTACACCCTCCTAATACATTAAACGTAATAACTTGATAATGGCTGAGATCAACAGGCGCATCATATCCAACAAAACCTTTCCACCACCCAGGCTCTTCACCCGTTCCAACGGTTACATGATTTCCAGTTAACGCATGGCAGATAAGAACTGCTGGAAGATCCGTTTTTCCTACCCGTTCATAGCGAAGCGAAACATTATGTAGAACCTTTCCCGATTCAAGCGTGAATGAACCTATTCGAATCGTACCTTCCACTCGCTCGATATCAATGTTTAATCCATTGTCACTCACAGGGAATCAACTTCTTTCTTTTATGTATTTTCATGCTTGATTTATGTACAGAAACTTCTTGTGACCATAAAGCTGTGTGATCAATTACTTATCGTCCATCCTTTCCACTATTTATAATACTAAATTCAATGATCCATATGTAAAATGTAAAAACCCCCTTCATAAGAAGAGGGTTTTGGCATCCTCCTCTTATCTTTCAGATCACAATTGATCTGTAGGAATTAGCACCTTTTCGAATCTGGATAAAATTCGCAGGTTGCTGGGCATCGTAGGGCCTATTCCCTCAGCCACTCTGGATAAGAGTATATTAAGTTGGTTCATTATCATCTCTTGTTGAGGATTATAGACCAGTTGACAATAAGAAGTCAATAATCTTTCTGAAAATTTAGTTCTTTTTGTTTTTGGTTAAAATCACATTCATCTTTATATCAAAAGCTGCGAGTGATTTATCGAACCTCACGCGGTGGATATCCGCGGGTGCGATCATTTTATCGAAGCTTATGCGGCTGATACCCACGGTTCCTCTTTCATCCATTACGTGGACGTTAGAGGGTTTTTTAATTCTAAATTTTGCAGTAATAACCGTTGTAAGCGTAAGCTTCGATAAAATCGTCGCATCCGCGGATGATGACATAAAAAACCCCGCTCGTTCAAGGCGGGGGGTTGTTCTTTATTGCAGGATCTTATCACAGAATATCATGTTATTAAGAGGCAATATCTCGTTTTGAAAATACAGTGAACGCAAGTGTAACAAATAGA